>NZ_JBSMEZ010000172.1:0-7705 GCF_056498605.1 Profundibacter sp. | reverse complement strand
CGGGGCAATCAAAGTCCATTGATTATCTGTTAAAACCGTTCGTATCAAAGCTGCTCTCCTTTTGTTTGCAACATTGAATCAGAACTTAAACAGAATGGGAATCCCTAAACGTCAACAGGCCCTATTGTAATATTCGTATTAAACGAAACATTGTTAACAATACAATCCAGACGTGTGCTTGATCGGACTTGCGTCCTAGCCTAGCCTTTTCCTCATAAAAATAATAATCAGGGAGACAAGTAAATGTCGGATAGTGGAAAAATGAACCTAACCACCAAGGTGTTACTAGGGATGGCGTTGGGGATTGCTCTGGGGTTGTTCTTCAACCTGACGGGGATGATGGAAGTCCCGGAAGGGGCCAAAGCGGGCTTTGTTAACCAGTTTGTGGTCAATGGTGCCTTTCATATTGTTGGCAAAATGTTTGTGAACATGCTGAAAATGCTGGTGGTTCCGCTGGTGTTCTTTTCGTTGATTTGCGGGGTTTGCGGTATCGGTGATATCCGGATGCTGGGGCGCGTCGGGTCTAAATCCTTCGGGCTTTATATGCTGACAACAGCCATTGCGATTGCCACGGCGATTACGATTGCTGCAACGCTTGGTATCGGCAGTGGTCTGGAACTGGCGACCGATGCGGCCTTCTCCGGTAAAGATGCGCCGCCCCTATCGCAAGTGTTGATCGACATCATTCCGAAAAACCCGATCAATGCGATGGCGAAGGGCGATATGCTGCCGATCATCTTCTTCTCGATCATGGTGGGCATCAGTATGCTGATGGTGGGTCATAAGGCCAAAGCCTTTATCGAGGGTGCCGAAATCGCCAACGAGATCATGATGAAGATGGTGAATATCATCATGGCACTGGCGCCTTATGCGGTGTTTGCATTGATCGCCAAAGCGGTTGCCAACCTTGGTCTGGACCTGTTGGCCTCATTGGCCGGATATGTGCTGGTGCTGGTGGGGGCATTGATGTTCCACCTGTTCGTTACATTGATGATCACGCTGAAGGTGTTCTCGGGTCTTAGCCCCGCGATGTTCATCCGCAAAATCCGCAACGCGCAGGTGTTTGCCTTTTCAACCGCATCCTCAAACGCTACCATTCCGGTGACTTTTCGCACCGTGACCCAGCGCTTTGGTGTCAACAACTCGGTCGCGTCCTTCACCGTGCCGTTTGGAGCCACGATCAATATGGACGGGACCGCGATTATGCAGGGTGTTGCCACCGTGTTTATCGCCAATGTTTATGGCGTTAATCTGGGCATGGGCGGTTATCTGACCGTGATCCTGATGTCGGTTCTGGCCTCCATCGGCACCGCCGGTGTGCCCGGTGTTGGCCTGATCATGCTGTCGATGGTGTTCACCCAAGTGGGCCTGCCGGTTGAGGGCATCGGCCTTGTGCTGGGTGTTGACCGTTTGATGGATATGATCCGGACCGCTGTTAACGTGTCAGGTGATGCGGCTGTGTCATCCATCGTGGCCAAATCCGAAGGCAAGCTGGACATTACCGTTTACAATGATCCGGACGCCGGAATGTTGGACACGGATGAAAGCATGCATATTGACGAGGGTGTTCAGGCAGAAATGGCCGGCGCAATTCAGGCGACCCACGACAAATAGGCAATCGTTCAAACCAATGGAAAGGCCCGCAGTTTCTGGCGGGCCTTTTTGCATCGTATCCCTTAAAGAGCCTGAACGATCCTTGTGAAATCCTCGCCGCGTTTCTCGAAATCCGGATATTGATCAAAACTGGCGGCGGCTGGGGCGAGCAGCACAGTGTCGCCCTCGGTCGCGTCACGGGTGGCTGTGGCCACGGCGCGCTCCATAGTTTCGAAAATCTCGTATGGGGTGTCGCCCATCTGGCTGGCAAATTCCGCAGCCGACGCTCCGATCAGATAGGCTTTGGTCACATTTCCAAGCTGGCCTGCAAGGGCCTCAATGCCGCCGCGCTTGCCCTGCCCCCCTGCGATCCAGCGAATATTTTTGAACGCTTGCAAGGCCTTGCCAGCACTGTCCACATTGGTGGCCTTGCTGTCGTTCACGTAGATCACACCATTCACCGTGCCAACAATCTGGCTGCGATGCGCAAGGCCCGCGAATGTGTGGAATGCGGCCTCGACCACCTTGGGGGCAAGGCCCAGCGTGCGGGTGGCGGCATAGGCCGCACAGGCGTTCTGGTGGTTATGGGCACCGGGCAGCCCCGCGATTTTGCGCAGATCAATCGAGCCGACTTGGCGCCCTTTGCGGTATTCCGACAAAAAACCCTTGCGGGCAAACACCGACCAGCCCGGCCCTGTCAGTTTACCCTCGACCGAAATGCGGATCACCCGATCATCGGCTGGCCCTTCAGATAATTGCCCCGCCAAAAACCGCCCTTCGTCCTCGTCCACACCGATGATGGCACGGTCCGGTCCGCCTTCGGCAAACAGGCGGCGTTTGGCGGCGAAATAACCGCCGATGCCGCCGTGCCGGTCCAGATGATCAGGGGATAGATTGGTGAACACGGCCACATCCGGCGTCAAGGATCGGGCCAGTTCGGTTTGATAGCTCGACAGTTCCAGCACCACGACTTCGCCGTCATGGGCGGGGTCAATATCCAGCACACCACGGCCAATGTTGCCCGCCAATTGCGTCGGGCGATTGGCGTGTTGCAGGATGTGGTGGATCAGGGCGGCGGTGGTGGATTTGCCGTTGCTGCCAGTGATGGCGACCACGCGGGGGGTGACGTCAAAGCCGTCAAACTCGCCGGTGGCAAAGGATTGGAAGAACAAGCCGATGTCATTGTCGATGGGCACTCCGGCGGCAAGCGCGCCTAGGATTGCGGGGTTTGGCGTCGGGTAAAGGTGCGGAATGCCGGGCGAGACGATCAGGCTGGTGATGTCGTCCCAAACACCGGATTTTCGCAGGTCAGTTGACGGGTAGCCTTGGCTTTCAGCCGCGTCGCGGGCCGACTCAAAGTCGTCCCAGACCACAGGCGTCGCGCCGCCAGCCTCGAGCGCAATTGCAGCGGCGAGGCCGGAACGGCCAAGCCCCAGCACGGCCACCTTTTTACCTTCGTATCCTTGAACGGGGATCATATCGTGGCCCTTACATAACCGGTTTGCACCCTGTTTAGGGGGACGCAAGGGTTTGCGCAATTCCAGATATTAAGGTGGCGTGCGCAGGTGTCGGGGCGGGGATGCATTAATCTGTGAGTTAGGCATGTTAACATGGTGGATATAACGTAAATCGAAGTATGGATTACGTATGGAAAAGATATGGATTTTCTACATATCTGTGGCAGTAAGTGGCGTGGTTAACGCGGCGCACGTTGGAGGGCGTTAAGGATTTGGAGCCGTAAGACCCACCGCTCCTCAAGCCTTGCGGCTATCCTTGCTTAAGCCATGCGGGCCTCAAGGGCCAAAGAGCTGATGTCTACCGCACCTTCAACGTCGCCAGTCCGATCAGCGCCAGCACCAAGGATATGATCCAGAACCGAATGACGATCTGCGGCTCGGCCCAGCCTTTTTTCTCGTAATGGTGATGGATCGGGGCCATCAGGAACACACGTTTGCCGGTGCGTTTGTAGTAGAGCACCTGAATGATCACCGACAGGGCTTCGGCAACAAAAACGCCACCGACGATGGCCAGCACGATCTCGTGTTTGGTGGCCACCGCAATCGCACCCAATGCACCACCCAAAGCGAGCGATCCGGTGTCGCCCATGAACACGGCAGCGGGGGGCGCATTATACCACAAGAACCCAAGGCCGCCGCCGATCAGGGCCGAGGTGAAGATGAACAATTCCCCCGTGTGGGGCACGTAATGCACATCCAGATATTCGGTGAAATCGACCCGCCCGACGGCATAGGCGATCACGCCCAAGGTGCCCGCTGCGATCATCACTGGCATGATAGCCAAACCGTCCAGACCGTCCGTCAGGTTCACCGCATTGGCCGAGCCAACGATCACGATCATCGCAAAAGGGATGAACACATAACCAAGGTTGATCAGCGTATCCTTGAATATCGGCATCGCCAACCGGTAGGCCAGATCATCGGGGTGGTAATAGGCTGCCCAATACCCCGCGATGGCGGCGATGAGCAGGCCCAGCCCAAACCGGATTTTGCCCGACACACCTTTGGTATTATTCTTGCTGACCTTGGCGTAATCATCGGCAAAGCCAATTGCGCCAAATGACAGGGTGACGAACATCACCATCCAGACATAGGGGTTGTCGAGGCGCGCCCACAGCAGGGTTGAGAACGTCAACGCACCCAAAATCAGCACACCGCCCATTGTCGGGGTGCCTGCTTTGGCCAGAATGTGGCTTTCGGGCCCGTCTTCGCGGATTGGCTGGCCGTTGGATTGTTTGCGTTTCAACAGGTTGATCAGCGGTTGCCCAAAGATAAAGCCAAAGATCAGCGCGGTGAAAAATGCCCCTCCCGAACGTACGGTGATATACCGGAACAGGTTGAAGACATCACCACCGTCGGAAAGCTCGGTTAACCAGAAAAGCATTTACTCTCGCACCTTTTGTTATTTTATATCGCCTGTTTGGCCCAGTTTGCGCAGTGCCGTAACGACAACGCTGATGTGGGACCCTAGGGACCCCTTTACCAAAATCACATCGCCCGCGTCTACCAACCTGTGCGCAATAGACGCAATATCTTGTGCTTTTTCTGCCCACCGCCCCCTTTTGTGGTCTGGCAGGGCGTCCCAAAGGGCACGCATGCGCGGGCCGCAGCAATGGATTTGGTCGATCATGTCCAGCATCGGGTGGCTGGCGAATTCGGCGTGCAATGCTATTTCATCACTGCCCAGTTCCAGCATATCGCCAAGGATGGCAATGCGCCGACCGGAGTGTAATTGGCCCAGCCCGTCTGTGGGCGCACTGGCGGCCAGCACGTTCAGGGCAGCATCCAGCGAAGTTGGGTTGGCGTTATAGGCGTCGTCAATCAGGGTCAGGGTCTGGTCTGGATCATAGGCATCCAGCGCGATCACCTCACGGGTGCCGCGCCCTGCTGGCGGCAACCACTGCGCCATGTCATTGGCGGCCAGTGCCACGTCTGCACCTAATGCGCGCACCACCCCCAACACGCCAAGCGCATTCATCGCAAAGTGCTGGCCCATACTGGAGATTTTGAACAAGGCGGGTGTGCCGTTCAGGCTGGCGCGGGCGACGGTGGTGTTTTGTGCCAGTTGCACATCAACCAAACTGTCAGTGTTGGTGTCATTCATCCCGAAGGTGGTGCAGGTTGCGCCTGCGACCTTTGCAGCAGTGGTCAGGATTCGGCTGGTGTCTAGATCGCCATTGACCACGGCAGCCCCGTTCGGCTCCAACCCCTCAAATATCGCGGCTTTTTCACGGGCGATGCCATCAATGCCGTCAAACGCCTCCATATGGGCGGCGGCAACGGTGGTGATCATCGCCACATGCGGGCGGGCCAGTTTGGCCAGCGGGGCGATTTCACCGGGGTGGTTCATGCCAATTTCGATGATGGCGAAATCGACGTCTGCTGGCATGCGGGCCAGCGTTAGCGGCACGCCCCAGTGGTTGTTAAAACTGCGCTCGGCGGCGAACACCTGCCCTTGGCGGGCCAGAACGCTGCGCAACATTTCCTTGGTCGAGGTTTTTCCGACCGATCCGGTGACCCCGACCACTTGGGCCGTGGTGCGGGTGCGGGCATAGATGGCCATTGCGTTCAGCGCCTTTAGAACATCGGGCACGATCAACAGCGGTGCGTCCGGTGAAACGCCTTCTGGAATACGGCTAACCAACGCGGCTGCCGCCCCTTTTTCCAGCGCTTGCGCGACGAAATCATGGCCATCTCGGATGTCTTTGAGCGCGACAAACAGATCGCCCGCCGCAATAGAGCGGGTGTCGATGGAAATGCCGCTGGCCTGCCACGGTGTTGTCACCTGCCCGCCTGTGGCCGTCGCCGCATCGCTTGAAGTCCACAAGATACTCATGCCAGTCTTCCCTCTAGGGCGGCCACCACCACACTGGCTTGCTCTACATCATCAAAGGGCAACACATCATCGCCGACGGTTTGTCCGGTTTCATGCCCCTTGCCCGCAATCAACAGCGCATCGCCAACTTGCAGCGCATCGACCCCGCGCAGGATTGCCTCGGCGCGGTCACCAACTTCGGTTGCGTCAGGGCATCCGGCCATCACCATCGCGCGGATATTGGCAGGCACTTCAGAGCGCGGATTGTCGTCGGTGACGAACACAACGTCGGCATGTTTGGCCGCCGCCCGCCCCATCAAAATACGTTTGCCCGGATCACGGTCACCGCCCGCCCCCAGCACCACAATCAAGCGCCCCATCACATGCGGGCGCATCGCGGTTAGCGCTGTAGCCACAGCATCCGGTGTGTGGGCAAAATCGACGAACACGGCGGCACCATTATCGCGTGTCGCGGCCAACTGCATTCGGCCACGCACGGTGGTCAGGTCTTGCAATGTGTCAAACACTTCGGTCGGATCACCGCCGCATGCGATCACCAACCCCATCGCCACCATCACGTTTTCGGCCTGAAATCCTCCGATCAGATCCAGCCGCGCCTGATGCGGTTTGCCCTGCCACTCGAACCGCAAATCCTGCCCTGTGGAATCAAACCGCTGGCCAACCATGCGCAGATCAGCCTCACCGGATTCACCGACCTTCAGTACCTGCTGCCCATGATCGCGGGCGATGCCAGCCATCACTGCACCCTTCGGGTCGTCCATATTGATCACCGCAATGCCATCTTCGCCCAGAACCCGCGAAAACAAGCCAGCCTTGGCGTTGAAATAATCCTCGAATGTTTTGTGGTAATCCAGATGGTCCTGCGAAAAGTTGGTGAACCCCGCCGCCGTTAAGCGCACCCCGTCAAGGCGGCGTTGTTCCAACCCGTGGCTGGAGGCCTCCATCGCTGCATGGGTCACTCCCGCACCCGCCATTTCGGCCAGAACGCGGTGCAGGGTGATCGGTTCGGGTGTGGTGTGATTTAGCGGGGCAGTATAGGCACCTTCAACACCGGTGGTGCCCAGATTGGCCGCCTTGATCCCCATCGCAATCCAGATTTGGCGCACAAAGGTTGATACGGATGTTTTGCCGTTGGTGCCGGTTACGGCGGTCATGAATTCTGGCTGTGCACCGAACCACAGCGCGGCGGCATAGGCCAGCGTTTGGCGCGGATCTTCGGCGATCACCACGGGCACACCGGCGGCGGCAATTTCATCTGCTGCTATTGCCGCGCCCGCCTTATCGGTCAGAATCGCACCGGCCTTCTGGCGCAGGGCGTATTGGATAAATTCACCACCATGCACCCTGACACCGGGCATCGCCGCAAACAGATATCCCGGCGAAACGTCGCGGCTATCAACCGAAATTCCTGTTATTTCAACATCTTGCCCGCCAACACTGCGTAGGCCAAGGTCTGCCAGTGTGCGTATTTCTGCCTGTTGTGCCATCCTGCCCCGCCGCAATAATCAGTTACTGGTGAGTGTTACCCCAGTTGGCTGCAAAGGCTCAACCTCTGGCCGCAATCCAAGCAAGGGTGCGACGCGGCGGATGATTTCTGCGCCTACCGGAACCGAGGTCCAGCCCGCTGTGCGGCGTGGTTTGCTGCCCGAGGTTTCGACCGGTTCGTCCAGAGTGACGATCAGCACATATTTCGGATCATACGCGGGGAATATGGATGCAAATGTGGCGATCACTTTCTCATCGTAATAACCGCCGCTCG
>NZ_JBSMEZ010000171.1:0-12725 GCF_056498605.1 Profundibacter sp. | reverse complement strand
TGATGGAACTACAGGCCGACCTTGGCATTTCCTTCCTGTTCATCAGCCACGATATGGCCGTGGTGGAACGGGTCAGCCACCGCACCGCCGTGATGTATCTGGGGCGCATCGTGGAAATCGGCCCGCGTGCGGCCGTGTTTGAAAACCCCCGGCACGAATACACCCAAAGCCTGCTGTCTGCCGTTCCGGTGGCCGACCCCCGCAAGCGCAAGGTCGAGGCGGATCTGAACTTCAAACCGATCCCCTCGCCGATCTTCCCGCTGGATTACGACCCCGGCCCGTCGCTCTATGACGAGGTCGACCCCGGCCACTTTGTGTTGCGCTCGTAACCCAGCGCCCCTATACGCGGGACCATGTTGGACCAAAGCACAAATCGCCCCGAATTGCCGCCCGAAATTGCGCGGCGCCGCACCTTTGCGATCATCAGCCACCCCGATGCGGGGAAAACCACACTGACGGAAAAATTCCTGCTCTATGGTGGCGCGATCCAGATGGCTGGACAGGTGCGCGCCAAGGGCGAATCCCGCCGCACCCGGTCCGACTATATGAAGATGGAGCAGGAGCGCGGCATTTCGGTTTCCGCCTCGGCCATGTCGTTTGATTTCGGCAACTACCGGTTCAACCTTGTCGACACCCCCGGCCACTCGGATTTTTCCGAGGACACTTACCGCACTCTAACCGCTGTGGATGCGGCGGTGATGGTGATTGATGGGGCCAAGGGGATCGAGAGCCAAACCCAAAAACTGTTCGAGGTTTGCCGCCTGCGCGACCTCCCTATCTTGACCTTTTGCAACAAAATGGACCGCGAAAGCCGCGATACATTCGAGATAATTGACGAAATCCAAGAAAACCTTGCGATTGATGTCACCCCTGCCTCTTGGCCGATTGGCGTTGGCCGTGACTTCATCGGTTGCTACGATTTGCTGCATGACCGGCTGGAATTGATGGACCGCGCCGACCGTAACAAAGTCGCTGAAAGCGTTTCGATCAACGGGCTGGATGACCCACAGCTGGAACAACATATCCCCGCTGACCTGCTGGACAAACTGCGCGAAGACGTCGAAATGGTGCGCGAACTGCTGCCGCCAATGGACGCGCAGGCGATGCTTGAGGGCACGTTGACACCGATCTGGTTTGGCTCTGCGATCAACTCGTTTGGCGTGAAGGAATTGATGGATGGCATCGCCGAATATGGCCCCGTTCCACAGCCTCAAGCGGCCGAGCCGCGCATGATGCGACCCGAAGAGAAAAAGGTCACTGGTTTTGTATTCAAGGTGCAGGCCAACATGGACGCCAAACACCGCGACCGCGTGGCCTTTGTGCGTATCGCCTCGGGCCATTTCAAACGCGGCATGAAATTAACCCATGTGCGCAGTAAGAAACAAATGGCAATCAGCAATCCGGTGCTGTTTCTAGCCGCCGACCGCGAATTGGCCGAAGAAGCATGGGCCGGCGACATCATCGGCATCCCCAACCACGGCCAATTGCGCATCGGCGACACATTGACCGAGGGCGAAGCCCTGCGCGTCACCGGCATCCCGTCGTTTGCGCCCGAATTGCTGCAAACCGTGCGCGCCGGTGATCCGCTGAAATCCAAACATCTGGAAAAAGCCCTGATGCAATTCGCCGAAGAAGGGGCCGCCAAGGTGTTCAAACCGATGATCGGCTCGGGCTTTATCGTCGGCGTGGTTGGCGCCTTGCAATTCGAGGTGCTGGCCAGCCGGATCGAGCTGGAATACGGCCTACCTGTGCGGTTCGAGGCCAGCCAGTTCACCTCGGCCCGCTGGGTGTCGGGCGACAAGCTGGCTGTGGATAAGTTTGTGAATGAAAACAAGGGTCATATGGCGTCAGACAACGATGGCGACTCGGTTTATCTGACGCGGCTGCAATGGGACATCGACCGCGTGGTGCGCGATTACCCCGATGTAAAGCTGACCGCGACCAAGGAAATGATGCTGTAAATTCGCCCCTTGTTCCTATGAACACAGATAGGGGCAAACAGGCCACACCCCTTGTTTCATTGGCCCATTCACCTTCTTTGCATAACCCATTCATATGTATGAATTTTTTCAGATGACCCCGTTTCTATTTCCGAAACAATAAGCAAGACAGCACCGCATTGATCCAGATCGTGCAAGCCACATTGACCCCGCCCGATATATTCAGTAGGTCAAACATTATTCGGGGGATGCATGTGCATAACTTTTGGCCATCCGGGCCGCCCACCCCCAGAACCGATGCGGCGATGAATGCCGTAGAACACGGATAACAATGACAAAATTCGCCGACCTAAAACTATCTCCGAAAGTCCTGAAAGCGGTCGAGGCCGCTGGATACGAAACCCCGACCCCGATTCAGGCAGGCGCAATCCCGCCCGCACTGGAAGGGCGCGACGTGTTGGGCATTGCCCAGACTGGCACTGGCAAAACCGCCAGCTTTACCCTGCCGATGATCACCATGTTGTCGCGTGGCCGTGCCCGCGCACGGATGCCACGCTCTCTGGTGCTGGCCCCGACCCGCGAATTGGCAGCCCAAGTGGCCGAAAATTTCGACGCCTATGCAGTGGGCAGCAAGCTGTCCAAAGCGCTGCTGATCGGTGGTGTTTCGTTCAAGGAACAGGATAAGCTGATCGATCGCGGTGTTGACGTTCTGATCGCAACACCCGGCCGTTTGCTGGACCATTTCGAGCGCGGCAAGCTGATGCTGACCGGCGTGCAAATCATGGTGGTAGACGAGGCCGACAGGATGCTGGATATGGGGTTCATCCCCGATATCGAGCGCATCTTTTCGCTCACACCTTTCACCCGCCAAACCCTGTTTTTCAGCGCTACGATGGCACCGGAAATCGAGCGGATCACCAACACGTTCCTGTCGAACCCCGCCAAAGTCGAAGTGGCCCGCGCCGCAACGACCGGTGAAAACATCAAACAGGGTGTGATCAAGTTTCGCTCTGAAAACAAACGCAACGAGCCGCGTGAAAAACGCGATCTGCTGCGGGCGTTGATCGAGGGCGAAGGCGACAGCTGCACCAGCGCAATTGTATTTTGCAACCGCAAGGTCGATGTGGACACCGTCGCCAAGTCGTTGAAAAAGCACGGCTATAACGCCGAACCGATTCACGGCGATCTGGATCAGTCCCGCCGGATGGAAGTTCTGTCGGGTTTTCGCGATGGCAAAATCAAGTTCCTCTGCGCCTCTGACGTGGCGGCGCGTGGACTGGACATTCCTAATGTCAGCCACATCTTTAATTTCGATGTGCCCTCTCATGCCGAAGATTATGTGCACCGTATTGGCCGCACCGGTCGCGCGGGTAAATCGGGCGTTGCCCTGATGATCTGCGTGCCGAGGGACGATAAAAATCTCGAGGATATCGAACGGCTGGTGAAACATGAAATCCCGCTTTTGGACAGTCCCATGGCTGCTGCCCCTGCACCAACGACTGCAAAAGAACGCACGCCAAAAGACGAGGCGGTTGAGGAGAAACCAAAACGCGCACGTCGCACACGCAAGCCCAAAGAGAGTGCAGATGCGCCGGTTGAAGCAAAAGTAGAGCCAAAAGCCGACACACCAAAAGAGACGCCGCGCGAAAAACCGGCGCGGCGTGACAATCGTGATAACCGGCAACGTGGTGGTGGTGGCAATAACAACCAGCGCAATCAGGTCAAAGGCATGGGCAATCACATGCCAGATTTCATCGCCAAAAGCTTTGATGACCGGCGCGACGGGTAATTAGTCGGGCGGGGTTCTCCCCCGCCCCTCTCAGCCGATCAAACGGCTGACAACCACAGTCACTTCAGGTTTTTTACCAATCTCGCCTTGAGCGGTGCGACGCACTTCGCGTTTGATGGATTCCTCCATCTTGTCGTCACTTGCTAAGGTTTTATCGTTCATCCGCATCAATAGCTGGTTCAAATCGCCCTCGATCACATCGACCAAAGGTGCATTTGAATTGCCCAGTTCGGCCAATCCCATCACCTCGACCCACGCATCGCCCAGCGGTTCGTCATTTTCATCCATGATCACCGTGGCCAACACATGGCCGTTCAGCGCCATGCGAATCCGGTCGCGGATAATGCCATCCAGTGCGCCGTATTGCACGCTGCCGTCCAGATAGGTGCGGCCAGTTTCTATATGTTCCACCACATGGGGTGCGTCGCCGGTGATGTCGGTCAATGATCCGTTGACCAGCACCATCGAGGCACGGCCCTTATCCGTGGCCAGATGCGCATGTTCGCGCAAATGCCGGTGCTCGCCGTGCATCGGGATCACCATTTCGGGGTTCACAATGTCATGCATGCGCAGAATGTCGGGGCGGTTAGCGTGGCCGGAAACGTGATATAGGCCATCGCTGTCATCAACAATATCGACCCCCATTTCTGAATAGGCATTCATAATGCGGATCACGCCGCGTTCGTTGCCGGGGATGGTTTTAGACGAGAACAAAAAGGTATCGCCCTCGTTCATCCGTAGGCCCAGATATTTACCGCGTGACAGTTGGGCCGAGGCTGCACGACGCTCGCCTTGCGACCCTGTTACGATCAGCATCAGGTTTTCGCGTGGAATGTCACGGGCGTCTTCAACCGGAATGGTGTTCGGGAAACCTTCAAGGATTCCAGTGGCTTCGCCTGCTGCAACCATCCGCTGCATGGCGCGGCCCAGCAAGCAAACAGAACGACCTGCCGCCTGCCCTGCTTCAGCCAGCGTTTTTAGACGCGCGACGTTAGAGGCAAATGTGGTGGCCACAACCATGCCGCTGCAACCCGCAATCATCTTGGTGATTTCAGGGGCAACGGACGCTTCAGAACGCCCCGCACTTTTTGAAAACACGTTGGTAGAATCGCACACCAGCGCCTTCACACCATCTTTGGACATCTCGCGCCATAGCGCCTCGTCAAACGGCTCGCCCAGAACGGGGGTTTCATCCAGTTTGAAGTCTCCGGTGTGCAGCACGCGCCCCGCAGGGCTATCAATTACAAGGCCCGAGCTTTCGGGGATTGAATGCGAGATCGGCAGGAACGACACCGTGAATGGCCCCGCTTCCACCGTTTCGGGATAGGGTGAAACCGTAATCACCTCGTCCGGTGAATGCCCCGCCTCTTCCATCTTGCGCCGCGCGTGATGCGCGGTAAAGGCGCGTGCGTAAACTGGCGCACCCAGACGTTCATATAGGTAGCCGATGCCACCCACATGGTCCTCGTGGGCATGGGTGATAAATATCGCCTCGAGCCGGTGCTTGTTTTCCTCAAGCCAGGCGATATCGGGGAAAATCAGGTTCACCCCAGGGGTCGTATCCATATCGGGAAATGTCACCCCGATATCGACCAGTATCAGCCGTTCCTTGCCCGGTTTTCCATAGCCGTAAACATAGGCATTCATGCCAATTTCGCCCGCCCCGCCAAGGGGCAGGTATATCAGTCGTTCAGACTTTTTCATGTGTTGCCTTGCTCGATGTTAAAATCGTGGATGACGGTCAGACCGTGCATGGTCAGATCATCTTCAAAGTGGTCAAAGATCGTATGGCCCTGCTGGAACAAAGGTGCAAGCCCACCGGTCGAGATAACCTTCATATCGCGGCCCAGCTCGGCCTTGATTTGCTGATTAATGCCGTTGACCAGCCCGACATAGCCCCAAAACACCCCCGATTGCATGCAATCTACCGTGTTGGTGCCGATCACCAGATCGGGCTTGCGCACATCCACATGCGGCAGGGCGGCGGCGGCTTTGTGCAACGCCTCAAGGCTCAGGTTCACACCGGGCGAAATCACCCCGCCGATATAGGCCCCATCGGTATCCACCACGTCAAAGGTCGTCGCGGTGCCAAAATCAACGATAATCAGATCACCCCCATACAGATCAAACCCAGCAACCGTATTGACCAACCTGTCCGGTCCGACCTGCGTATCCGCATCGACCCGAACATCGACGGGCAACAGACAGTCAGGCTTGCCCACCACCAGCGGGCGGCAGCCACAGTAACGATCGGCAAATACCCGCAAGTTCCAGACCACACGCGGGACGGTGGATGATATGATCACCGCATCAACATCCAGCTTTATCTTGTGATGTTGTAACAGTGTGGTCAGCCAGACGAAATACTGGTCCGCCGTGCGGGTGTGTTCGGTGCTGGTGCGCAGGGTGCAAAGGAACTTTTTCCCGTCCCACAGGGAAAACACCGTATTGGTATTGCCGCAGTCGATTGCCAGTAGCATGATCGAGCCTTTCAGAAATAAACCTCGCCCGCAGGGATCGCCCGCTGGCCTTGGGATGTCCTTAGTATAAGTGCGCCTGTCTCGTCCACCGTTTCAAACGTGCCTGTGTGTTCCATCGTGCCGGTGCGCGCCGTAATCACCTCGCCCAGACGTGCGGCGCGGGCCAGCCACGCGGTGCGGATCGGGGCAAAGCCATATGTGGTGAACTGTGCCTCGTATCGCGCGAATGCAGGCGCAAGAGCATTCAGAAATTCCTCGGGTGTCACCTGTGCGCCGGTTTCCGACAGCAGGCTGA
The DNA here is from genome assembly GCF_056498605.1 of Profundibacter sp. Taxonomy (NCBI): domain Bacteria; kingdom Pseudomonadati; phylum Pseudomonadota; class Alphaproteobacteria; order Rhodobacterales; family Paracoccaceae; genus Profundibacter; species Profundibacter sp. Next base: position 6,221 of record NZ_JBSMEZ010000171.1, on the reverse strand, counting down.
CAGGGCGCACGGCCCCGCCCTCGACCGCGTCAGGAACATTTAACAGGTTCACCCCGATGCCGATGGACAGAGGGCCATTACCTGCGCTTTCCAGCAGTATCCCCGCAACCTTCCCACCATTCAACAGCACATCGTTGGGCCATTTTAACGCCAACCCACTGCTGCGCCCCGTCACCGCGACAATCGCGTCATACAGCGCCAATGATGCGATGAAAGAGCGCAACGCCGCCTGTTCCGGCCCATCACTGGGTCGCATCGCTAATGTCGCTGCAAAATTGCCAACCGGATCGACCCACGCCCGCCCGCGCCGTGCACGGCCTTTGGTTTGCTTTAACGCAAGAATCCACGTCGGCCCCGCCAAATCGAGGGCAATCCGCGCCGCATGGGTTAGGGTGCTGTCGACCTCGGGCAGCACGATGCGCCCGACCCCGTCAGGCCAGTCGCTATTTGACAAGAGCCTCGGCCGCCGTTGCTGCAAATCCATCGACGCCAAACAGGTTGACCAGCCCCAGCAGCATGATCGCTGCTGACGCCATCAGGAAGGTCCACAGCACCGGTGACATGGTGCCGTCCAGCCCGTCCTCTTCGGCCTCGCCGAAATACATGTAGTAAACGATGCGCAGATAGTAGAACGCGCCGATTACGGATGCGATCACACCGGCAATCGCCAGCCATGTCATGTTGGCGTCCACGGCGGCTTTTAGCACATAGAACTTGCCGAAAAAACCGACCATAGGTGGCACGCCCGCCAACGAGAACAGCAGGATCAACATCGCCAACGCTTTCAGCGGTTCACGCTTGGAATAGTGGTTTAGCGATGAAATGTTGGTCACGGGCCGTCCATCTTTTTCCATCGCGGTGATAAAGGCGAATGTGCCGATGTTCATGGTGATGTAGATCGCCATGTAAACCAGCATCGCCTGCACGCCGCCAACGGTGCCCGCCGCCAGCCCCATCAGGGCGAACCCCATGTGCGAGATGGATGAGTAGGCCATCAGCCGTTTGATATTGGTCTGCCCGATCGCGGCAACCGCGCCTAGGAACATCGACAGCACAGCAAGCAGCGCGATGATCTGGCTCCAGTCCGCCACGGCCATGCCGAACGCATCATGCACCACGCGGGCAAACAGCCCCATCGCGGCCATTTTCGGTGCGGTGGCAAAAAACGCGGTGACGGGGGTGGGTGATCCCTCGTAAACATCAGGCGTCCACATATGGAACGGCACTGCCGACACTTTGAACGCCAGCCCCATGATCACAAAGGTCAGGCCAAACAACAGCCCCAGCGGGATCTGTTCGCCCGCCGACGCCATGATGCCGCTAAACACTGTGGTGCCTGCGAACCCGTAAACCAGCGATGCGCCGTAGAGCAGAATACCGGACGACAAAGCGCCCAGCACAAAGTATTTCAAGCCCGCTTCGGAGGATTTCAGACTGTCGCGGTTCAATGCGGCCACAACGTATAGCGCCAGCGATTGCAGCTCAAGCCCCATATAAAGCGCCATCAGATCACCCGCCGACACCATCATCATCATGCCCACTGCCGATAAGGCGACAAGGATCGGGTATTCAAACCGCAGCAACCCGCGGCGCAACATGTAATCCTTGCTCATCAGCAGCACGGATGCCGCCGATAGCAATATCGTCACCTTGGCAAAACGCGAGAAACTGTCATCCACAAACGCCCCGTTAAACGCGGTGTGTGCGCCCGCAGGCGAGAACGCAATCCAGATGCCAAGCCCCGCCATCATCGCGGATGTGGCCCACAGGATCAGCCCTGCGACCTTGTCCTTGGTCGTGTAAACCCCGAACATCAGGGCCGCCATGGCAAACACAGCCAGCGCAATCTCGGGCGCTACAATCGAAATATCGGCGTTTATCATTTGCGCCACCCCTAATGTGTTGCCAGCGTCACGGCATCAACGGCCGGTATCGCTGCGTGGTAATTTGAAACAAGCGCCTCAACCGAGGGGCCGATGATGTCGAGCACCAGTGCCGGATAGACCCCCAACAGAAGCGTCATAAAGACCAGCGGCGCAAAGATCGCTTTTTCGCGCTTCGTCATGTCGGTGATCGAACGCAAGCTTTCCTTGAGTAGATCGCCAAACACCACGCGGCGGTATAGCCACAGCGCGTAGGACGCCGACAAGATCACGCCGGTGGTGGCAAACATCGCCACCCATGTATTGGTCTGGAAAATGCCGATCAGCACCAGAAATTCGCCGATAAACCCGGATGTGCCCGGCAGGCCGACATTGGCCATAGTGAAGAACATAAAGATCAACGCATAATGCGGCATCCGGTTGACCAGGCCACCATAGGCGTCAATCTCGCGGGTGTGCATCCGGTCGTAAATCACCCCGACACACAGGAACAACGCGCCTGATATAAAACCGTGGCTGATCATCTGGAAGATCGCCCCGTCAATGCCCTGCTGGTTGACCGCGAAAATGCCCATGGTCACATAACCCATGTGGGCGACGGATGAATAAGCAATCAGCTTTTTCATATCTTCCTGCACCAGCGCCACCAAGGACGTGTAGATGATCGCAATCACCGACAGCCACAAAACAAAGGTGCCCATCACCTCGGACCCCATCGGGAACATCGGCAGACTGAACCGCAAAAAGCCATAACCACCCATTTTCAACAGCACCGCCGCCAGCACAACGGACCCAGCGGTGGGGGCCTGAACGTGCGCATCCGGCAGCCATGTATGCACCGGCCACATCGGCATTTTCACTGCGAATGAAGCAAAGAACGCCAACCACAGCAGGGTTTGCAAGCCACCGATAATCTGGAAGCCAAACACGCTCATCGGGCTGGAGTCGAATGTGTGGTTCAGCAGGGTCGGAATATCGGTGGTGCCCGCATCGTTATACATCGCGATCATTGCCACCAGCATCAGCACCGAACCAAGGAAGGTATAAAGGAAGAACTTGAACGCGGCATAAATCCGTTCCTTGCCGCCCCAGATACCGATGATCAGGAACATCGGGATCAGACCGGCCTCGAAGAACAGATAGAACAGCACCAGATCCAGCGCCATAAACACACCCAGCATCAGGGTTTCGAGCAACAGAAACGCGATCATGTATTCCTTGACCCGCACCGTAACACCCCAACAGGCGGCAATGGTGATCGGCATCAGGAAGGTGGTCAGCATCACAAACAGGATCGAAATACCATCGACACCCATTTTGTATTTCAGCCCCAGTATCCAGTCCTTTTCCTCGACAAACTGGAACCCCGTATCTGCAGGCTCGAAACCGGTCAGGATAAAGATCGACAGGATGAAGGTGGCCGACGTTGCCAGCAGGGCCAGCCATTTCGCGTTCTTTTGCGCCGCAGCATCGTTGCCGCGCAGGAACACCGCCAGTATCAGCGCCGCAAGGGCCGGGATAAAGGTGACAATAGAAAGAAGGTTTTCCATCAGTGCGCCCCCCCACTAATCGCCATCCAGCTGATCAGAACCACAATCCCGATCACCATCGCCAGCGCATAGGTGAATACGTAACCCGACTGCGCCTTACCTGCGAGCCGCGTGAAAAACGGGATGATACCCATCGCTACACCATCAATGCTGCCATCAATCACCTTGCCATCGCCTTTTTTCCATAAGAACCGGCCAACGGCCATCATTGGACGCACAATCAATGCATCATAGATTTCATCAAAATACCATTTGTTCAGTAGGAAACGATACAGCATCGGCTGAACCTCGGCCAAACGGCGCGGCGCGGACGGGTTAACGATGTAGAAATACCACGCCAGCACAAAACCCAGAACCATCGCAATAAACGGCGACACCTTGACCCATTTGGGGGCTTCGTGTGCGTTCTCCATTACATGGTTGTCGGGATGGGTGAATATCGCGCCCTCGGGCGCCATCGCAACTTGGGTTGCAGCCTCGGTCTCGTGTCCCTCTGCGGCCTCGGCATTCCCCTCAGCAGCACCTTCAGCGGCAGCTTCGGTGTGAACCGGCACCCCGTAAAACTCGTTCACCTGTTTATGGTCGCCAAAAAACGACCCCAGCCAGATCATCCCCGCAAACACAGCCCCCAGCGCCAGAACACCCAGCGGCACCAGCATGGTCCACGGGCTTTCGTGCGCGTGATCATGGGTATGCGCGTCGCCGCGCTGCTTGCCCCAGAAGGTCAGGAACATCAAACGCCAGCTGTAAAAACTGGTCATTGCGGCGGCCACGACCAGCATCCAGAAGGCATAGGTGCCGATGCCTGACTGCGCGCCATAGGCGCTCTCGATAATCGCGTCCTTGGACAAAAAGCCCGCGAACCCGATTGTGGTCAGCGGAATACCAACGCCGGTGATCGCCAGCGTGCCTATCAGCATCGCCCAGAACGTCAGCGGGATTTTCTTGCGCAGGTTGCCGTAGTTGCGCATGTCCTGCTCATGGTGCATCGCGTGGATCACTGACCCCGCCCCTAGGAACAGCATCGCTTTGAAAAATGCGTGTGTGAACAGATGGAACATCGCGGCGGAATAGACGCCGACACCGGCGGCCACAAACATATAACCCAGCTGGGACATGGTTGAGTAGGCGATCACCCGTTTGATGTCGTTTTGCACCAGCCCGATTGTGGCCGCGACAAAGGCCGTGGTGGCCCCGATCAACACGATGAACGTGGTGGCCTCGGGTGCGTATTCCATCAACGGCGACATCCGACAAACCAGAAAAACGCCAGCCGTTACCATGGTCGCGGCGTGGATCAGCGCCGACACAGGCGTCGGCCCTTCCATCGCGTCGGGCAGCCACGTGTGCAGGAACAATTGCGCCGATTTCCCCATCGCACCGATGAACAACAACAGCGCCAGCAGGTTGGCCGCGTTCCACTCGGTCCAGAGGAATTTCAACTGCGTTTCCGCCAGTTGCGGCGCGGCGGCGAACACGTCGTCCAACTTGATACTATCGGTCAGATAGAACAGCCCGAAGATGCCCAAAGCAAAGCCGAAATCACCTACACGGTTGACCACGAACGCCTTGATCGCGGCGGCATTGGCGCTGGGTTTCTTGTAATAAAATCCGATCAACAGGTAGCTGGCAACGCCAACCCCTTCCCAACCAAAGAACATCTGAACCAGATTATCGGCGGTCACCAGCGCCAGCATGGCAAAGGTAAAGAACGACAGATACGCAAAGAACCGCGCCTTATAGTGCTGGTCCTCGTTCCACTGTGGGTCGCCCTCCATATAGCCGAAACTATAGAGGTGAACGACGCTGGAAACCGTGGTCACAACCACCAACATGATCGCGGTCAAACGGTCCATCCGGATGCCCCAATCGGTGCTGAGCGTGCCGCTCTCGATAAAGCGCAGGATCTGGATATGTTCGGTGACGCCATCAAAGCCGATGAACACCACCCACGACAGCAATGCGGACAAAAACAGCAGCCCCGTGGTCAGCACTTGCGCGCCTTTTTCACCGATGATCCGCCAACCGAAACCGGCGATTATCGCGCCAATCAGGGGGGCAAAAAGAATTGTTTGCAGCATCGTATTTACCCCTTCATCACGTTGGCGTCTTCAACGTCAATCGTGCCGAGGTTGCGGAAGAAAACAACAAGGATCGCCAGACCAATCGCCGCCTCGGCAGCAGCAACAGTCAGCACAAATATTGTGAACACTTGCCCTACCAGATCACCGGAAAAGGCCGAAAAGGCGACAAGGTTGATGTTGACGGACAACAGCATCAGCTCGATCGACATCAAAATGATAATGACGTTTTTACGGTTCAGGAAAATCCCGAAAATCCCGATCACGAACAGGGCGGCCCCAACGGCCAGATAGTTTTCAATTCCGATCATATTCACCCGCCTTGCTTGTTGTCGTTCGAGATATTGGGAAAGAAATGTTTGCACATCCGAAACGGATCAATGCGGTTCTTCCTTCTAAGTTCTTTTTGAGAGGAAACAAAATCCGTTACCACTTCTAATTTTTCAGTAGCCGCTTGTTGAATCAAATCTTCAAATGGAACTTTGCCGTTGAAGACATCCAATGTCCCCCTCGGTTCCAAATGGTAATGGATCATGTCCGCTGAAAAGCCACCAATATATGCGTATCTATCAGAAGGTATGGGGTGCTCCGGCTCACCTTTTCCATGTATCTGAATACTATTTCGATTTTCGCAGTCTGTGATAACAACACTTTCATTAACCCCGCAGGAGAAACCTTCTGTGATGATTTGCACAATCCTATTACGT
>NZ_JBSMEZ010000170.1:0-13404 GCF_056498605.1 Profundibacter sp. | reverse complement strand
GTCCAACCGCATTGGCAACGTCATTGGCTCCATGGGCAAATGACAGCAGCGCAGCAGCGAAAATCAGCGGGATGTTGAATAGCGAATTCACACCGGCACGGCGGTTTTCAATACCTTTGACGGCACGCCCGATGACCGGTCGCAGGGCGGCGCTTGTGGCGATGAAAAAGAACATCCCAATTGCAGCGATAGAAAGAGCGTCGGGTTTCCAGATTTTTTTCAATCCCTTCGTCACCAGATAAACAGCAAAGACCGCCACCATAATCCCAAGAAACAATGGCACCCATTTGCGACCAGCAGCAACCATATCGCGCTTGGAAAAAATCGTGGCTTCAATTGCCGCCAAGAACCCGGCCGCGATGATACCGCCTAAAATCGGCGAAATGAACCAGCTGGCCGCAATCTTGGACATGACTCCCCAGTCGACCACGGCAAAACTGCCCGCGGCCACAGCACCCCCCAAAACGCCGCCAACAATCGAATGGGTGGTGGAAACTGGGGCACCAAGCCAGGTCGCCAGATTTAACCAAAGTGCCCCAGCCCCAAGTGCGACCAGCATCGCCATCATGAACACGCGCTGATCGGCAAAGGCAGATGCATCAACGATGCCTTTGGATATGGTCGAAACAACTTCACCACCGGCCAAAAGGGCCCCGGCGGATTCAAATACTAGCGCGATCCCAATAGCCCCGGCCATCGATATAGCCCCAGACCCAAGCGCAGGCCCGACATTATTGGCCACGTCATTGGCTCCGATATTCAATGCCATATAGCCGCCAACCATTGCGGAGATAACCACAAACCCTGCCATGGTGGTATCAAACAGGAACAACTTAACCAGAAATCCAACAGCAGTTAAAAACAACACCGCCAATAGGACGGCACGGTTTCTGGATCTCTTATTAACTTCGAATTGGGGTGGTGTTCCAAGCGAAACCTTTTGTGAAACCGAAAGCAATGTCATAGAAAATCTCCACATAATATCAGGTGGCCTTGCCAATAAGCCATGAAAACGACCCAACCCTGCTAGGTAGGGTGGTCCATTTAACCGTAACTATGGCGGCTGTGTTTGGGTTTGATTAGGGGCATGGGTCGGGGGTTACTTCGGACTTCTGTCCAATAGAAATTGCCAAAGGTCGGGCGAAGCCTGAAATTGATCGGCCATTGGAGAATTCAGGCGCGACGGTCAAGCGTAGAGTTCGTGCAATTAGAATTCGCTCCAACCTAGTTAGCTACTGGGTCACGGAAAAGGATATTAAGCCATGAATGAATGTCTTGTGTGGATGGCTCCTGCAAAGCAGACATTTTTGATCTGATCTGTGCATTTGTCAGAAGCAGTCTTGTGTCCGGCCTGTTTGCGCGGTTTCGGACCGCTGGCCCTGATGGGTTCCGTGAACCAAGTCCCTTTCTGCTTTGCGGGCAATAACGCCCGAGACATTCGACGGGGTGTCTTGGTTGTTGCGGCTGACTTTTGCACCATCATTTCGCAGGTCTTGCTATCTCGTGTTGTTCATATCCTTTCAGGCTGTTCTTGGCGTGTAGGGTTCGTTCTTTGTTAACACCGCCCAAACGATCCGTGCCGTTTTGTTTGCCATCGCCACAGTCGCTAAACGTGCCGGTTTGCGCTCCAAAAGGGCTGTTAGCCATTTACTCGCTCGCTCAGGATGGGATCGCACCTGTCTGACAAGTGATGTTGCTCCCACGACAAGCAGCTGGCGCAGGTATTGATCGCCCATCTTTGTAATACGCCCCAACCGTTCTTTCCCACCACTCGATTTGTTGGCGGGCGTTAATCCAAGCCATGCAGCAAACTCACGCCCATTCCTGAACTGATGCGTCATCGCCCCATAGGCCGCATCGACATCCGCCATATCCGCCCATGCTTGACTCTTCTCACACATCGGCCTAAATCGGCCCTGTATCCGGAAGTCTTATAAAACTTCCGGTCCCTGCCTATGTAGGGATCGACCCCCGTCAGCGAGTTTCGCCCACGGGGGTGATTGGCATTTGGTTTGATGAAAGGGCCGAAGTGATGTTTGAAAATCTATCCGAACGCCTCGGTGGTGTCTTTGATCGGCTGACCAAACAGGGTGCCCTTTCTGACGACGACATCAAAACAGCCCTGCGCGAGGTCCGCGTGGCCCTGCTCGAGGCGGACGTCTCCCTGCCCGTTGCCCGTGATTTCATCAAAGCGATTTCCGAAAAAGCATCCGGTCAAGCCGTCACCAAATCCATTACCCCCGGCCAGCAAGTCGTCAAAATCGTCCATGACGAACTGGTGCATGTGCTTGCGGGCGACAATGACAATGCAGGTGAGCTGAAAATCGACAACGCGCCCGCCCCGATCCTGATGGTCGGCCTGCAAGGCTCGGGTAAAACCACCACTTCGGCCAAACTGGCCAAACGCCTGACCGAAAAGAACTCCAAACGCGTGCTGATGGCGTCCCTCGACGTGCAACGCCCTGCAGCGCAAGAACAGCTGGCAGTGCTGGGCACCCAGATCGGCGTTGACACCCTGCCAATCGTCAAAGGCCAGTCCGCCATCGACATCGCCAAACGCGCCAAACAGCAGGCGACGATGGGCGGCTATGACGTCTATATCCTCGACACCGCTGGCCGCTTGCATATCGACGAAGTGCTGATGGACGAGGTCCAGTCAGTGCGCGACATCGCCAACCCGCGCGAAACCCTGCTGGTGGTTGATGGCCTCACCGGTCAGGACGCGGTGAATGTCGCCGAAGAATTCGACACCAAAGTCGGCATAACAGGCGTGGTCCTGACCCGCATGGATGGCGACGGTCGCGGTGGTGCTGCGCTGTCGATGCGGGCTGTCACCGGCAAACCGATTAAATTTGTCGGCCTTGGCGAAAAGCTGGACGCGATCGAGGAATTCCACCCCGAACGCGTCGCTGGCCGTATCCTCGGCATGGGCGACATCGTATCGCTGGTCGAAAAGGCGCAAGATACAATCGAGGCCGAACAGGCCGAACGCATGATGAAGCGGTTCCAAAAGGGTCAGTTCAATATGAACGACCTAAAGGCACAGCTGGAACAGATGATGAAAATGGGCGGCATGGAAGGCATCATGGGGATGATGCCGGGCATGGGCAAAATGAAGAAACAGGTCGAGGACGCTGGGTTCGATGACAGCATCCTGCGCCGCCAGATCGCGTTGATCCAGTCGATGACCAAACGCGAACGCGCCAACCCGAAACTGCTGCAAGCCTCGCGCAAAAAACGCATTGCGGCGGGTGCCGGTCTGGAAGTGTCCGAGCTGAACAAGCTGATGAAGATGCACCGCCAGATGGCCGACATGATGAAGAAGATGGGCAAGATGGGTAAAAAGGGCATGCTGAAAGGCGCGCTTGGCCAGATGTTCGGCAAAGGCGGCGGCATGCCCGCCGGCATGGGTGACATGGCAGGGATGGACCCCAAAGCGATGGAAGAAGCCGCCAAGAAGATGGGTGGCGGCCTGCCCGGTCTGGGCGGTGGTTCACTGCCGCCGGGTCTGTCAGGGTTCGGGAAAAAGAAATGACCTTTGCCATTCCCACCATAGAAACAGAACGCCTGATCCTGCGCGGGCCTGTTGCAGATGACTTCGAACCACTCGCCGAGTTTTTTGCCGATGCCAAACGCTCTTCTGGTTTCGGTGGCCCTCTGTCGCGCGACGATGCGTGGCGCTGGTTTGCCAGCTCGATCGGTCACTGGGAATTGCGCGGCTTTGGTTTCTGGACCGTGGTTCAAAAAAGCGACGGACTTCCCTGTGGTATCGTCGGCCTGTGGGGACCGGAAGGCTGGCCCGAGCCGGAATTGGGCTGGGTTATGTTCGAAAATGCCGAGGGCAAAGGTATCGCCTATGAGGCGGCCCTTGCCTCCCGCACCCATGCGTATTCGGCGATGGGTTTCAAAACCCTGACCAGCAACATCGTTCCAGGAAATGATCGTTCCGTCGCTCTTGCAGAACGGATGGGTGCGTCGCTTGAACGTGTGTTTGAAAACGCCCACATGGGGACCGAAATGATGTATCGCCACCCCGCACCGGAGGCGCTGTCATGAAAGTACGTTTCACCCTCACATTTGTACAAAATGTACAAACCGAAAGGCAGCCATGACTGATCCCGTCACCCGCGCCGCCGAGCTTTTGGCCGACCACCGCGAGAGCATCGACCGGCTGGATTCGATCCTCGTTTACACCTTGGGCGAACGCTTCAAACACACCCAAGCCGTGGGCAAACTAAAGGCCGAGCATGACTTGCCCGCGTCCGACCCTGCCCGCGAAGCCATCCAGATTGCACGACTTGAGGAACTGGCCGAAAAAGCCAACCTCGACCCGAAGTTCGCCACTAAATTCCTGAATTTTATTATTCAAGAAGTGATCCAACACCATAAAGAACACAAAGAATGACAGGACACTAAGTCCTTTAATTAGCTAGGAAAATAGGAGAAACTAATCATGGCTATGAAAATCAGACTCGCCCGCGGTGGTTCCAAAAAGCGCCCGTTTTATCGTATCGTTGCAGCAGACAGCCGTATGCCCCGCGATGGCCGTTACGTTGAAAAACTGGGCACCTACAACCCGTTGCTCGCCAAAGATTCCGAAGAGCGCGTGAAAATGGATGTGGACCGCATCAAGCATTGGCTGTCAGAAGGTGCGCAACCAACTGACCGCGTATCGCGTTTTCTGGAAGCTGCTGGAATCCTTGAGAAAAAGACCCGCAGCAACCCGAATAAAGGCACCCCGGGCGACAAGGCCGTAGCCCGCGCCGAAGAGAAAGCCGAGAAGGCCGCAGCCCCAGTTGAAGAGGCTCCCGTAGAGGAAGTCGCGGCTGAAGAAGCACCCGCCCAAGAGGCTGTTGCAGAAGCAGTACCCGCTGCGGAAGAAGCACCTGCTGAAGAGGCCGCTAAAGAAGAAGAGAAACCTGCTGAGTAATCAGTAGGTTAGGTTCACTCATGCCTGATTTTTCCGATCAATTCCGGCAAGAGTTTACCCAGCTATTGCGCTGGCGGCGTGACGTGCGCCGCTTTCGCACCGACCCTGTCGAGGGCGCTTTGATTGATCGTTGTTTATCAACGTTCAATCTGGCGCCCTCTGTCGGTTTGTCAGAGCCGTGGCGGATTGTGCGAGTAAATTCCCAAACTGCCCGCGATGCCGCCACCACCAATTTTGAGACCGCCAATGCCGACGCCCTCAAAGGCTACTCCGGCGAAAAGGCCCAGTTATATTCAGGACTTAAGCTAAGCGGTATGCGCGATGCCCCCGTCCAGTTGGCGATCTTTTGCGACGACGAAACCACCAAAGGCCAAGGGCTGGGTGCCGCCACCATGCCTGAAATGCGCCGCTATTCCGTGGTTGCCGCCATCACCCAGTTCTGGCTCACCGCCCGCACTGAGGGCCTTGGCGTAGGGTGGGTTTCGATCCTTGATCCTACCCGCCTGACCCGTGATCTGGACGTGCCTACGGGCTGGATCTTGATCGCATATCTTTGCGTTGGCTGGCCCGAAGATGTTAAAACCACCCCAACATTGCAATCCGTCGGCTGGGAAACCCGCAGCACGACGCTGGACATTTTGGAGCGCTGAATGACTGAGACCGATCACATCTGTGTCGGGGCCTTTTCCGGCTCTTACGGAGTCAACGGCGAGGTGCGGTTGAAAAGTTTCTGCGCTAACCCCGAAGCCATTGCCGATTACTCGCCCCTGACCACTGAGGACTGCAAACGCAGCTTTGCCATCACCCTGACCCGCAGCATCAAAGGTGCGCTGGTGGCCAAGGTCGAAGGCATCACCAACAAGGAAGATGCCGACGCCCTGAAGGGCATCCGCCTGTTCGCTAGGCGTGACCAATTGCCCGCCCTGCCGGACGATGAATTCTATCACGCTGACCTGATCGGCCTAACCGTTCTGGACACCGGCGGCACGGTTTTGGGCAAGGTCCACGCCGTGCAAAACCACGGGGCCGGTGACCTGCTGGAAATCATGCCGGAAGGCAGCAGCGCCACCATTCTGTTGCCCTTCACCAATGAGGTGATCCCGACCGTTGATCTGACCGCTGGCCGCATCATTGCTGATCCGCCCGAGGGGGCCCTGTAGAGGATGGAACCGAGACCAACTCTCGTCCCTGAACTCGGCTGCCAAAATGTGCTGGCCAGCCTTCGGTTCTATACAGACGTTCTGGGGTTTCACATTCGTTACGATCGACCCGAAAAGGGGTTCTATTATCTGGAACGCCAAGGGGCCGAAATTATGATCGAACAGCTGGATGAAACCAGTTGGCTTACGGCTGAGGCCAAGTCACCACTTGGACGTGGAATGAACCTTCAAATCGGCACCACCGATCTGGCAACCCTGTATGAAGCCTGCAAATCCGCCGGTGCTGTGATCTTTCGCGATTGGGAAGAAGCGTGGTATCGGGCTGGCGATCATTATGCCGGTCAGGTGCAATTCATCGTGCAGGACCCCGACGGATACCTTTTGCGGTTCGAGCAAGGATTGGGCACACGCAAGGAGTCACAAACCGGTCGGGTCGTCGGGTGAGACGCATCATCATCCACGCCGGTTTTCACAAAACCGGAACCACCACGGCGCAGCGGTTTTTAATGCACAACGGCGCACATATCTGGCCGCATCACGCCATCGCCATCCAGCACCGTATTCGGGATCCCTTGCAATTTGCGCTGGCCTATTCCACGGGTGCGGGCCAAATCGCACTGGATGAATTTCGCAGCCGGTTCAACGCCTTCCTTGAAACGCTCGATCTGGGAGCCAGCCGCGGGTTGATCATCAGCGCTGAAAATCTGGCAGGTTTAATGCCGGGCAAAAACGATCTGGTTGATGGTTATGCCGCCTGCCCTGTTTTGATGAAAGCCGTGGCCGAATGTATTGAGCAGGTGATTGATCCGAACCCTGATATGACCTTCCATTTCTCGACCCGTGGCAAAGACGCGTGGCTGCGCAGCATTTGGTGGCACAACCTGTCGAAAACCCGCCTGACGGATAATTTCAACGATTTCGCCGCCGCCCTTGACCCGACCTGTGATCTGGAGGGGACCGTGCAACAGGTGCAAAAATCCGTGACCCCCTATCGCGTAACCAGTGCTGCGTTAGAGCAGGTCACCGAACAGCAATTCGGACCCGCCACGCCGTTGATTGATCTGCTGAACCTGCCGGACAAAGCCCGCACTGCCCTGCAAAACATCCCCGCCGAAAACGTGATGCCGCCCCGCGATCTGGTCAAAGCATTCCTAAAGCTGAACCGGTCTGGTCTGGGCAACACCGCACTGGTTGCCGCCAAACAAGAGCTGCTGGAACAAAACGCCAAACTGGGTTAGAGCCAGCCTATGACAAAGCCAACCAAATCCCTCCCCTCTAAGTCCCATGGCCGCAAAACCATTTCGGCCAGCACGCAGCCGCGTGACCTGATGGGCGAGACCCCGCAGCTGAAAAATGCATGGCGGGTGAAAATCATCACCCTGTTCCCCGAGGCCTTCCCCGGGGTGTTGGGCGCATCCCTGACAGGTAAGGCGTTGCAAGAGGGTTTGTGGCAGCTCGATACCATTGATCTGCGCCCATTTGGCGAGGGCAAGCACCGCAATGTCGATGACACGCCTGCGGGCGGCGGGGCTGGCATGGTTTTGCGCGCCGATGTGGTGGGCAAGGCGCTGGAAGCGGCGCAACAAGGCACGCCTACGGATCGTGCCAAATGGCCGGTGATTTACCTGTCGCCACGCGGCAAACCGATGACGCAAGCGATGATGCAGCGATTCGCGAGCGCCGAAGGAATGACCTTGCTATGTGGGCGTTTCGAGGGTGTGGACGAGCGTGTGATCGAGGAATTCGACATTGAAGAGGTTTCTTTAGGCGATTTCGTGATGACTGGTGGCGAGATCGCGGCACAGGCCTTGATTGACGCCACAGTCCGTCTTATACCCCGCGTTCTGGGGAATCAGGCATCCACCGAGGAAGAATCGTTTTCGGACGGGTTGCTTGAACATCCACAGTATACAAGGCCTGCCGTCTGGAACGGGCGCGCGATACCGGAAATGCTTCTGTCTGGCCATCACGCGAATATATCCGACTGGCGACAGGCAATAGCCGAAAGGCTGACCAAAAAACGCCGACCTGATCTCTGGCGGGCTTATTGTGCGAAACACGATAGGGACCCGAATGAAGACCAAGAGCTCTGAGGGCGCACCAACACTTCGCGGGCAAACCGTGAGCATATATAAGGAGCGTTTCAGATGAACCTGATCGCACAACTCGAAGCCGAGCAGATTGCTGCTCTTGGCAAAGAAATTCCAGATTTCAAGGCGGGTGACACCATCCGCGTTGGTTACAAAGTGACCGAGGGAACCCGAACCCGTGTGCAGAACTACGAGGGCGTTTGTATTGCCCGCAAAGGTGGCTCCGGCATTGCCGCAGCCTTTACCGTGCGCAAGATTTCCTTTGGTGAAGGTGTGGAACGTGTGTTCCCGCTGCACTCAACAAACATCGACAGCATCACAGTGATCCGCCGTGGCCGTGTGCGCCGCGCGAAACTGTATTATCTGCGGTCGCGTCGCGGTAAATCGGCACGTATCGCCGAAGACACCAATTACAAGCCCAAGAAATCTTAAGGAGCGGTGCAATGAGAAAAGATATTCACCCCGACTACCATACAATCAACGTCAAAATGACCGACGGCACGATTGTCGAAATGAAATCGACATATGGCGAAGAGGGCACAACACTGGCGCTGGAAATCGACCCGTCTGTGCACCCTGCATGGACCGGCGGCAACACACGCCTGATGGATGCCGGTGGCCGTGTGACCAAGTTTAAGAAGAAATACGAAGGGTTGGGGTTTTAAGTTACCCAAACTTTTTGCAAATGATAAACGCCGCGCTGGAAACAGGGTGGCGTTTTTTTATGTCGTTCACTTACCGGTATCACCAACCATCCGGTTCACAAATAACGCCCTCTGGGCCAGTGGTTATTATCCAAGCCCCCGGCCCACAGGGACCATCCGTAGGTTCTGGTGCTTTCGGATACTGCTGACATCCAATTAGGATTATTGCAAAGGCAAATAATAATACTTTATCCATATGATCTCCTCTAAACGGCAATCAAAATATTATTGACCTACATACCCTATCCTGAAATCTGTTACAGACCAAACAACAGCAATCCAGATGTGATCCGGTATATGTGCTCCCACATTATTCGTGCTAAGATCACTACATGTTGCGAATCCTGAAACATCCCGTTTATGCCCGTCTGTTCCTTGCGCAGGTCGTTGCCCTGTTGGGAACGGGGCTGCTGACGGTTGCTCTTGGCCTGCTGGCTTATGATCTGGCCGGGACCGAGGCTGGCGTGGTTTTGGGCTTTGCCTTCACCATCAAAATGGTGGCCTATGTTGGCCTGTCGCCAATCGCCCATGCGCTGGTTGAAAGGTTGCCCCGCAAGGCCGTTCTAATCGGGGCCGACCTGATCCGCGCCTTTGTCGCCCTGTTCCTGCCGTTCATCGATTCCGTCTGGCAAATCTACCTGCTGATCTTTGTATTGCAGGCCGCATCCGCCACGTTCACCCCCGCCTTTCAGGCGCTGATCCCTGACATCCTGAAGGACGAGAAGGATTACACCAAGGCCCTGTCCCTATCCCGCCTAGCCTATGATCTGGAAAACCTGGTCAGTCCTGCGCTGGCCGGTGTCCTGTTGATGCTGATGAACTATCATTGGCTGTTTGGCGGCACCGTCATCGGCTTTGTGGTTTCGGCCCTGCTGGTGGCATTCACTACCTTCCCTGCCCTAAGGCGCCAAACCAAACAGCGCCCGTTCCTGCAGCGGTTAACGCGGGGCACGCGGATATATCTGGCAACACCCCGATTGCGTGGTCTGCTGTCGCTTAATCTGGCAGCGGCGGCAGTGACTGCATTTATTCTGGTCAACACCGTGGTGATTGTGCGTGTGGGATATGGCGGCGATGCGGTTCATCTGGCCTATGCCATGGCTGCCTTTGGCGGTGGCTCCATGCTTGCCGCACTCACCCTGCCGTATCTGCTTGAAACCCTTACCGACCGCAGTGTTATGATGGTTGCGGCGTTTCTTTTGACGGCGCTAACCCTTGGACATGCGATCTATTCCCTGATTGCTGCCCCCGTTAGCTGGGGCGCATTTTTGCTGATCTGGACAATCAGCGGCACATTATATTCCGCGATCCTGACACCGTCAGGCCGCTTGTTGCGTCGCTCGGCCCATGCCGAGGATCGCCCAGCCGTCTTTGCCGCCCAGTTTGCCCTGTCGCATGCGTGCTGGCTGATAACCTATCCGGTTGCGGGCTGGGCGGGTCATGCATTCGGGATGCCTGTGGCGATGATTATTCTGGGGGTGGTTGCCCTGATCGGCGCGATACTGTCGTTGATCCTCTGGCCCAAAGACAGCGCAAACGTGATTGCGCATACGCACCCCGACCTGCCGGCCAACCATGCACATTTCAAGCACCACCAAGGGCACGGAAAATCCCACGCGCATGTATTTGTCATTGATGACGAACACAAAGTCTGGCCAACCCACGGCTAGGTGCCGCCCCCCGCATATCTATTTTCCATCCCTGCAAATCCCCTGCTTCCAATGCTCAACGCGGCACCATATAGTGTCCGTAATTATGGGTATGGTAACGGGGTTACAAACGTGGCGCATATTATCGTCGTTGGGAATGAAAAAGGCGGATCGGGCAAATCGACCACATCGATGCATGTGGCCACTGCGCTCGTGCGGATGGGGCATTCTGTGGGCGCACTGGATCTGGACCTGCGTCAACGCACGTTCGGGCGCTATATGGAAAAACGCAAAAAATATTGCGTCAGTCACAACATTGATCTGGCGATGCCGGATTATCACGATTTGCCGGAAATTGACCGCTCTAAACTGCGGCCCGGTGAAAACATCTATGACCACCGCCTGTCGGCTGCTGTCGCCACGCTGGAACCCGATAGCGATTTCATCCTGATTGATTGCCCCGGATCACACACCCGTCTGTCACAAGTGGCGCATTCGCTGGCCGACACCCTGATTACCCCGTTGAATGACAGCTTTGTAGATTTCGATTTGCTGGCGCATATCGACCCCGATACCGATAAAATCCTTGGCCCCTCGGTCTATGCCGAGATGGTATGGAACGCCCGCCAGTTGCGCGCCCAAGCAGGGCTGCCTCCGATTGACTGGATCGTTGTGCGCAACCGTTTGGCCGCGCAACGCATGCACAATAAGGAAAAGATGCAGGATGCGCTGGAAGCGTTGTCAAAACGCATCGGGTTCCGTTTGGCACCGGGTTTTGGTGAACGGGTGATTTTCCGCGAGTTGTTCCCGCTGGGTCTGACATTGCTTGATCTGAAAGACATCGGCATCAAGGGGCAGATGAATATTTCCAACGTGGCCGCACGGCAGGAATTGCGCGAGCTGATGAAGGCACTGAACCTACCGAATGTAACCGTGGATTTCTAGTTTCCTTGCTATCTAGTAGAAGGCAACGAATGCCTTCTGACAGGGGCGTAGTATGGCCAACCTCTGGGATAATTTCGAGCTGCGATAGCTTTGCGTCTTCGTAGAGTTCTATTGTTGGCCCGCGCGCGGGTAGATTCGGCACTGAGAACACTCGATGCATCCACACCACCACTTGTTCCGCTGCCATTTCTGCGGCTCTGAATGACCCTCATTCCTCTACGATCAATATCAATTCCATATCTGCGCTCATGCTGTTCGGCCTCATCTTCGGCTGTCTCTATAATTTCGACAGGTTCTATGGTTTCGACCGGCTCTATAGTTTGAACATCATCGCCAATCGCCAACAGATCATCATCCGAGGAAAACGGCCCGCCTATCATTGCGTAGCGAACATAATCAAAGAACGAGGGCGTCACTGCTGCTGCATCAAATGTCGTTGGGGGGGGATCGCGGCCCATCTGGATTTTCCCGACATCAGCGGGGGTAACAACGCCCTGCCCGATATCCACGCGTCGCTGAAAACCCGAACTGGCCAGCAAAAACACAAGGAAAGCAGGAATAACAAGTAATCTCAAAACCCATCTCAGCACGAAAAACCGCCTCCCACAATCGCTAAAGTTGATTCTCTTACAGTCCACCCCAAGAACGGCCAAACTGTGGCATAGTATGGAATAAACATTACTGGATTAACCCGCACTGGACTTAACAACGTCAACCTCAGGAAAGTGCGGCGCGATGTCGGCCAAAATCGTTGATGATTGCTGGCAGATCCAGTGGCGCACTTCCTCGGCAAGCTGCAAGTTATGTGAATTCGGGTTTGCAACCAAGCAATATTTCTTATTCGTTTTCAGCGTCCTATTAAGGGCGGGCATTAGCAAACCTTCTCGCAGTAAATAACTGCAAGACGTCCCATAGTCCCGTTTGTTTGCGCTTTCGCCCATTTTGTTTGCTCGATCTTCCGTAGATATAACGGATTGGGTGGTTCGGTAGGTTAAACTATAACAACAATGCGAGGATATGTTATAGTTTCGCGGTAGGCAACTAAATCTGGTAGGTTTACCAACAGGAAAGGGCAGGAAGACCTCGATTTGTTATATCTACCCATAACAGACCACCCAATTTGTTATGGGTAGGGGGAAACAATCACCCAATCCGTTATATCTTCCCAATTTGTTATATTTACGCGCCCCAATATGTTGAGCGACTCAACCGAAATGTTATCGCGACTCAACCAATATGTAGTGGCGAATCAACCAATATGTGTTCGGTTAAGCACCAATAAGTTATAGCTAGGCGCGTAACTTATTGTTTTACATACCTGATTCAGCTTAGGAAGAGAAGTAGAATCAGAAGTTAGAATTAAAGAAGGCTTTCCGCTCTGCTCCAAGCCTAAAAGGAATCCGCCAAGAGGCGGATACTTCGTCAGCCTATAAGTTCGCCAGAGGCGAACAGGCTGAAAGAAGAAAGCTTGCACAACAAAAAGCAGGGGGATTTTTCCCTGATCTGTTACCGAACGCCATTCGCTGATTGATCCCTGATCCATGAAAGAACGCCCATCAAGGACGCTTCGCGCCAGCAAGCTGGTAAATCCTTGACGGACATCCTCTCACGGCTCTTTTACGGGATCAGCGAAGCGGCGACGGAAAGCAGGGGAAAACCTCTGTAGCCATGCAAATAAATGCACAAACCCTTGCTTACTTCAAGGGTTATACGGTAAGAATAACGACGGTTTTGAAGACGTATACTCAAGACCGCCTGCTCAGGTAAATTTATTGATAAATGTACTCGGTATGTATACAGTTTAGGAAATTCACCTTTTGGTATTGGTAAAGTGACCCATGAAATTACCCAGAAAAAATCACTTTTTAAAAGCATCATAGTAGGGCCTGTTGACGTTTAGGGATTCCCATTCTGTTTAAGTTCTGA
>NZ_JBSMEZ010000169.1:0-48151 GCF_056498605.1 Profundibacter sp. | reverse complement strand
TATTTCTACTGTTGAATTTTCAATTTTTATACCAGTTTCGAAGCCTGAAATTGCATTGCAGTCAAGCCTTACGTTGCCGCTGTTTTTGATGAATATCCCTGCAGAACCTGATTTGTTTTCCTTCTTGCTCAATGGAGCATTCCTTCTCGCCTGAGGCACTGGACTAAAACCTTATTGTTCAAGATTTGAAAACTAAGTTCTGGCTGGCAACTCGTTCTTTTCGAGTGCACATTTAATCGAAGATACTTAGGCTTGAATTAAATGGTTCTAGGTTGATAACGAATTCTAGTTTATCGCAATTAGCAGCGCGACACAACGCGCAGGAAAGTTCTGAATTCAAAAACCTCATACCCCAGCCCACATTCACCCGTTAGAATTCCAAATTTGGTGTGTCAAAGGTAGCGTCAATCTGTGTCAAACGTAGCGGCGCGCCACAGCATTACCCATATATATCAGAAAGTTTTATGGTGCCCGGGGGCGGATTTGAACCACCGACACGAGGATTTTCAGTCCACTGCTCTACCCCTGAGCTACCCGGGCACGGGTGAACGCAAATTCACGTTCGGGTCGCGGTGTTCTAGACGCGGGTCGCGCGGGTGTCCAGAGGGATTTCATGAAAAAGATCAGTGTGGCCCATGTGGTAACTTTTCCAGCGCAGTCTCGGCCTCGTCTATGTCCTCGGCTGTGTCAGCGGGAACCGCGTAGGAGCCGTTAAACCAGCGGCCCAAATCCACATCTGCGCAGTGTTTGGAGCAAAACGGGCGATACGCCGTCACGGTTTGTTTTTTACAGATCGGGCAGGTCATTTTGGCAACCCATCGCGCACAGGTAGGCGTTCGCGTTTGCGTTGCAATTCATAATGCCCCAGCGGGGTCCAGCCAACCAGTGAAGTGTCAATCGTATCGGCACGAAAGGCGTTGCGCAGGGCGTTTTCAAACTGCTTGCGGTCTTTCTTGGCCATCGGGGCCAGATCCAGCGTGATCTGCCCGCCCAAGCCCCGCAGGCGCAACTGGCGGGGCAGTTCACGCGCACAGGCCAGATTGGCCTTTAGCCCTGCGGCGGGCGATGTATCGCCGCCCGTGTTCACATCCACCGCCACCAACGCGCGGGTCGGCTCGACATAGATCGACGCCCCACCGCTCAAGGTCACATGGGTGGTTTCCAGCTCCACCAGCGCGTCCAGCACGCCGTGGTCCTCGAATGACCCCTCATTGCTGGCCACAACATCCGGCGCATCCCAGTCCCGCCAACCCAGATGATGCGCATCAGGGCCGTCCATCAACAGTTCGGGCGCGTTGCCCTCGGCCCCTGCCATCACCTCAGTGGCAGCGCCCCGCATATCGGCGATGTCTTCTTCAATATCATCAGCATCTGCGCCGTCACAGGACGACCGCAAGATCATCCCGTAATCCGAACCATCCATACCGATATTAGCGATTTCCAACAAACGGTCGCGTTCATCCTCGTCACGGATGGCGCGCGAGATATTCAAGCCGGGTGCATCCGGCGTCACAATGGCATAGCGGCTTTTGAACAGCACTTTGTGGGTGACCGGCACCGCCTTTCCGCCCTCGGCATAACCCGTAACCTGCACCAACAATGCTTGCCCCGGACGCAAGCCCTTGCCTTGACGCAAAAACGCCGTTGCACCATCGGGCAGGCGCAGCATCATGCCGCCCTGTCCCTTTAGCGGGCGATCCGCAATCGCGCGGTATATCGCACCGGGGGTCGGGGCCGATCCATCAGGTGCAGACAACAGCAAATCTTGCAACCGCCCCTCGACCATCAAAGCCGCCGCCGCGCGCCCGTTGATATGATCCAGTGCAACCAATGTGCCCTTCATGACCAGCCTTTCAGCAGCGGATAACCCGCCGCGCGTAACAATTGTGCGGTTTCCACCGCGGGCAAACCGCGCACCGCGCTAAATGACCCGCTGATCCACGGAATAAACGCGCCCGCTGGCCCCTGAATGTCATAACCACCCGCCTTGCCGCACCAATCATCGCTGGCCAGAAACGCGTTCAGTTCATCGTCTGACAGACGTTTCATCTGAACTGTGGTCACCACATCGCGTTCCCACACCTTGTCACCACGTTTTACCGCAATCGCGGTAATCACCTTGTGACGTCGCCCCGCCAGCGCCAGTAGAAATTCCGCCGCCTGCCCCGCATCATCGGGTTTGCCCAATATGCGGCGGCCCAGCGCCACAGTGGTATCGGCGCATAGCACGATTTCGTCAGCCGTGGCGGTCACCGCCAACAGCTTCTCTCGCGCCATCCGGACACAATAGGGACGTGGGAGTTCGCCCGAAATGGGGGTTTCATCAATATCGGGCGGGCGAACGTCATCCGCCACCACCCCGATTTTTGCCAGCAGTTCCACCCGTCGCGGACTACCAGAGCCCAGAACAAGCCGAACAGTCATAGCTTACTTAAAGCGGTAATTGATGCGGCCCTTGGTCAGGTCATAAGGCGTCATTTCGACTTGCACCTTATCCCCCGCCAGAACGCGGATCCGGTTCTTGCGCATTTTACCTGCCGTATGCGCGATGATCTCATGGCCGTTTTCCAACTCGACCCGAAATGTCGCATTTGGCAGGAGTTCCTTTACGACGCCGGGAAATTCGAGCAGTTCTTCCTTAGCCATGGTCTATCCTTGTGTTATCCGCCCACCATAGTGTGAGCGAGGCTTAGATGCGCCTAAATCGCTAGGTTTTCAAGAGGCATTCGCCCCCATCGCCATAATAGTGACCGTAGCGACACGGGCAGATTGTTCCTTCCAATGGGCAACATTGCGCACACGCCCCTCTTTGCGGACAATGCGGACTGCCCCAAGTGACACATTGCCGTAAATCCAACCGGGCACATTCATCGCACCCTCGGCAATGACTCCGGCATCGGGAAACCCTGTATCAGGTGGGCCATAAATTGCCGCAGCACCCGTATTCATTGGCACAACCGGATTCCACGGCGCCTCCCCCGTGGTTGGTGAATGAACCACCACGCACTGGCTCTCCAGCGCCCGTGCCATCGCCCCGATCCGCACCCGCCAGATCCTGACACCTGTTCAGTATTTGACGGCACCAGCAAGATTTCAACGCCTGCCTGAACCAGCGCGCGCGCCAGATCAGGGAATTCGCAATCATAGCAGATGATCACTCCGATTTTGCCCAGCGCCGTGTCAAAAACGGTCAGTGGGCCACCCGTGCGCACATCCATCGGGTCTCGCTCGCCGCAGGTCATGATTTGTTTGTCCTGATGCCCCAAAATGCCTGTTGGCGCATAGAACGTCGCCCGATTACTTGGTCTGCTATCACCTTCATAACACGGGCCACTGGCCCCGAGGATATGGACATTGTGTTTGGCCGCAAGGCGTACATGCAGCCGGTCAACCTGATCGGAATACCCGTCAACCGCACGCATGCTGGCTTCCATATCGCCTGCAACTTGCACACCGGCAATCGAGGCAAGCTCCATCGCTCCGTATTCGGGAAACACCAGCAATTCGGCACCTTCTACTGCTGCCTCGGCCACCCATTCGGTTATTTTTGCCTCGTAAGACTCCCAGTTGTCGTGCCAGTCGATTGGATAGGTTGCCGTTGCGATTTTCATTCCTTGCTCTCCTCACCGTCCTCAACCGGCGGACCAAACCGCGCCAACAGCTTGGTTTTGATCTGATCGCGAGTCTGGCGGTACGACATCAATTTGGCCTCGCGCCCCTCGCCCAATCCGGTCGGGTCCAGAACGGGCCAGTATTCCACCTCCAGATGATAATACCGCGTCAAATCAAGCGCGCGGCGCTGGCTGGCGGGCGACAGGCACACCACCAGATCAAAACCAGACAAATCATCGCCCCACTCTTGCATCTGATCAAAGGATCGCGCCCTATGGCGGGATAATTCCACCCCTAACTCCTGACACACGGCTATCGCAAACCCGTCGATTTCCAGATCACTTTTCACCCCCGCCGATTGCACGTAAATCGACTGGCCATACAATTGTTTCATCATCCCTTCGGCCATTGGTGAGCGCACTGAGTTATGGTCACAACAAAACAACACTGAGGTGATGGGGGGGGGGGGAGTGCTGTTGCTCATCCGCTACCCACCAAAATGCAGAACGCAAATCAGGGTGAACAGGCGGCGCGCGGTGGCGATGTCAACAACCGCTTTGCCCTCCAGCCGTTCTTGCAACACCCGCCCGCCCTCATCGTGGATACCGCGCCGTGCCATATCGATGGTCTCGATCTGGCTGGGGGGCAGTTTTTTCACCGCATCAAAGTAGCTTTCACAGATCAGGAAATAATCTTTCACCACTTGGCGAAACGGGCCCAGTGACAGATGGAATTCACCGGCCTGATCCGCAGCCTCGGTTGCCACCTCGATCACCAGACGCCGCTCGCGGATTGCCAGTGTCAACCGATACGGGCCTTGGGGCGGCACCAGATCGCCACGGGTGGGCAGCGCAAAGCTGTTCTCTTCCAGCAGATCGAACACCGCAACCTTGCGCTCTTGCTCAATCTCGGGCGTAGGCGCCGGTAGGCCGCTGTCGTCAATCTCGATATGGCTGATGCGGTCAGTCATTGTTCAGCCGATCCAGGCGCGCCCGAACAGACAAGCCGTGCGCCTCTAAACTCTCGGAAATTGCCAGCCGTTCGGCCGCAGGGCCGATGGCGGCAAGCGCTTCGGGTGTCATTTTAGACAGCGTGGTGCGTTTCAGGAAATCCATCACCGACAGGCCGGATGAGAACCGTGCGGACCGCGCCGTGGGCAGCACATGGTTCGGCCCGCCAACGTAATCGCCAATCGCTTCGGGCGTCCATGCGCCGATGAATATCGCACCGGCGTGTTTCACCTTGGCGGCCATCGCGTCCGCATCCGCGACACACAGCTCCAGATGCTCGGGCGCAATCCGGTCGGACAAAACCACCGCCTCGTCCATATCCTGCACCGTAATCACCGCGCCAAAGTCACGCCAGCTGGGTCCGGCAATTTCGCGCCGCTCGAGCGTTTCCAGCCGCGCCTCAACGGCAGCCGCCACCTGCTGGCCAAACCCCGCATCATCCGTGATCAGGATCGATTGCGCGCTTTCATCGTGCTCGGCCTGTGACAGTAGATCAACCGCGATCCAGTCCGGCTCGTTATTGCGATCCGCAATCACCAGAATTTCGCTGGGCCCCGCGATCATATCAATGCCGACCTTGCCAAACACCCGCCGTTTCGCTGCGGCGACAAAGGCATTGCCCGGCCCTGTAATCTTATCGACCGCCGCGATGGTTTCGGTGCCATACGCCAGCGCCGCTATCGCTTGCGCGCCGCCAATCCGGTAGATGGTATCAACACCCGCAATACGCGCTGCCAGCAACACCAGCGGGTTGCAAATGCCGTCCGGCGAGGGCACGGTAATCGCCAGCCGCTCCACCCCTGCCACCTTGGCCGGAATGGCGTTCATCAAGACTGACGATGGATATGACGCCAACCCACCGGGCACATACAGCCCCGCCGCCGATACCGGCCCCCAGCGCCAACCCAGTGTGGCACCAACCTCGTCGGTCCAGCTGGCATCTTCCGGCATCTGGCGGATGTGATAGGCGCGAATACGCTCCGCTGCCAGTTCCAGCGCCGCACGATCCTCGTCGGAGACCTTGGCGCATTCCGCCTTGATTTCCTCAGGCGTGAACGCCAAAGTTTCGGGCGTCAGTTCAAACCGGTCAAACTTGGTGGTCAACTCGATCACCGCCGCATCACCGCGCGTCCGCACATCGGCAATGATGTCCGCAACCACGGCGTCCACATCAGGCGAATCCTCGCGTTTGGTGGTCAGAAAGGCGGCAAAACCAGCCTCGAAATCGGCGTCGGTGGTGTTCAGAAATAGTGGCATAGCCTACTCCGGATGGTGTGGTGCGTGTTTTGATGGGGCAACATAGGGGCGCGTTACATCTTTTAGTGCCACATCCAGACATTCCACATCCAGCGCGATCACGCCATCGCCCGCAAGGGTCATAGTGATACGGCCTGTGCCGTCTTTGCCCGCCTCGAATGTGATCGACAGCAGCGACATCACCGTATCAGCATCGCCGCGCTCGACCCCTTGGGACTGAACCTTGACCACATCGTTGATCACCAGCACTGATTGCACCCGTTCAAAGGCACGTTTGCGCGCATCAGCTTTGGCGCGGTCCTCCCAACGAAACCGGTTCAACAGGATGGCAAACCGGCGCTGCCCAGCCTGCCACGTCATTTCGTTGGCCGGAAACACCGCGTCCTGCACCAGTGCGGCCAGAACCTCCAGATCACCTGTATCTTCGGCCCGCAGACGCAGCGGCTCTTCCCTACCATCCTCGAATTTAGCATCTTCAGCCATTTGACTTGATCCGTTCAATCTGTGCGCCAACCCCGCGCAATTTCGCCACCACATGTTCGTATCCGCGGTCCAGATGGTAAACGCGACTGACCACGGTTTCCCCTTCTGCCGCCAGCCCTGCCAAAATCAACGAAACCGAAGCCCGTAGGTCGGTCGCCATCACCGGCGCCCCTTTTAGCTTTTGCACACCGGTCACCGTAGCGTGACCACCGTGGACCTCGATATTAGCCCCCATGCGGACCAATTCAGGCGCGTGCATGAAACGGTTCTCGAAAATCTTTTCTTCCAACACGCTGGTGCCCTCGGCGGTGCAAAGCAACGCCATCATCTGCGCCTGCAAATCGGTTGGAAAACCGGGGAAAGGCTCGGTCACAATATCAACCGCCTTTAGGATGTCGCTGCGCCGCTTCACTTTCAGGCCGCGTTTGGTCTCGGTCACATCCACACCGATCTGGTCCAGTTTTTCAACAAAGGCGCTTAGCAGATTGATACGCCCGCCCAGCAGTTCAACCTCGCCACCCGCAAAGGCAGGCGCCAGCATATAGGTGCCCAGTTCGATCCGGTCGGAGACCACGGGGTGGGTCGCGCCGTGCAAGCGGTCCACACCCTGAATGGTGATACTGGATGTGCCATCGCCCTCGATCTGCGCCCCCATGCGGCGCAGACAATCGGCAAGGTCAACAATCTCGGGCTCGCGTGCCGCATTATTGATCACGGTGGTGCCTTTGGCCAAAGTCGCGGCCATCATCACGTTTTCAGTCGCGCCAACAGATGCAAAATGGAAATCAATCTCGGCGCCCTTTAGGCCGCCTTTAGCTTCGGCATGAAGATAGCCGTCTTTCAATTCAATCACCGCTCCCATCGCCTCAAGCGCTGTGACGTGGATATCCATCGGACGTGCACCAATGGCGCACCCGCCGGGCAGCGAAACAATCGCCTTGCCGTGGCGCGCCAACAATGGGCCCAGCACAAGGTTCGAGGCCCGCATCTTGCGCACAATATCATAATGGGCCAGCGGGTTGTCGGCCCCGTGGCTCGACAGCACCAGAACGCGGCCCTCGTCCAGGCTGGACACTTCGGCCCCCAGCGATTGCAACAATTCGGTCATGGTTTTGATGTCCGACAGGCGCGGCGCGTTGGTCAGCGTCAGCGGTTCTTCTGACAGCAATGTGGCCGGCATCAGCGCCAGACAGGCGTTTTTCGCCCCCGCAATCGGAATTTCCCCATTCAGCGGCCCGCCACCTGTTACAACTATTGAATCCATATTTTACCCTACTCTGCCTTACCTTGCGCCGCGGCGGATGCTTTTCGCCCCCGCGTTTGCGCCTTACGCCTCGCCATATTCGCCTTCAACGCTGCTTTCAATCGCTCATCACGACGGCTGCGCGCTGTGGCCTTGCTTTCTTTGGTAGATTTTCTTTCCATAGGACACTCTCTATAGAAGGCATCGCGGTGGGTCCAGATTGCGCTTGCGTCAAATGCAGATTACGCCTATTGACCCGCCAAACAGCACGCTGCTGTAGCTCAGTGGTAGAGCGCGTCATTGGTAATGACGAGGTCGGGAGTTCAATTCTCCCCAGCAGCACCATTTCCCGCAAACAATGTTCGATTTTGATAATTTCACGATTCAGTCCGTGGCCAATCATCAAAAACAACACTCTATATAGAGTTGAATTCCCGTTTTGCCCCCAGAA
This sequence comes from Profundibacter sp., assembly GCF_056498605.1. NCBI lineage: Bacteria > Pseudomonadati > Pseudomonadota > Alphaproteobacteria > Rhodobacterales > Paracoccaceae > Profundibacter > Profundibacter sp. The sequence continues at coordinate 40,095 of NZ_JBSMEZ010000169.1, read as the reverse complement.
CTAGCGCAGTGTTGCGACTTATCCACATAAAAAGCACCGACCAAGCGTTTGATTCTTGCAATAAAAACCGGATTCCGGCATGATCACCGGTAATTGGGCGAATATAGACCCGCAATCGAGCTAGTGATCAGAGAGGCAGATCACAATGAAAATGAACAAATTTATCAAGGCAGCCCTATTGGGTTTCGCCGTAAGTGTAACCGCTGTTCCAACAACTGTTGAAGCTGAAACCTTGCGCGTTATGCGCGGGGCGGCATCAAGTGCGCTAAAGGTTCCGATGAACCGCGCAGTTGTGGTCGAAAGCGACGTTCCTTTTGCGGAACTCTCTATCGCCAATCCCGGGATCGCGGATATTTCCACCCTTTCAGACCGCACTATATATGTGTTGGGCAAATTGCCCGGGCGCACAACACTGACCCTTTTGGGCGGTGACGGTCGGCTGATCACCAATGTCGAGGTGCAAGTCACCCCCGATATAACCGAATTCAAGGAACGCCTGCGTCAAATCTTGCCAGGCGAGCAAATCGAAGTGCGCACAGCAAATGACGGCATCGTTCTTTCGGGAACAGTTTCCAGCATTGCCCGTCTGGATCGCGCGCTTGATCTGGCTGAACGCTATGCGCCCGAACGTGTTTCCAACCTGATGAGCGTCGGCGGCACCCAGCAAGTAATGCTAAAGGTGCGGTTTGCTGAAATGCAACGCACAGTCAGCAAACAGCTATCAGCTGGTTTAATGGTTAACGGTATTGGCTCCACCCTGTCCGGCTCTATCGGGGCTGGCGCTGGTGCGCTTATTCCCAATACGGCCATTGGTTCAGCGGCATCGACGCAGTTGAACCTGAACAGCGCAGCAGTTGGTCAAGCGGCCATCGGCTTTAGCGTTGGGTCTACCCAATTCGGCGTGTTGCTGGAAGCCCTTGAGAGCAAAGGTGTTGTCCGCACATTGGCGGAACCGAACCTGATTGCCCTATCCGGCCAAGAGGCTACATTCTTGGCAGGTGGCGAATATCCGGTGCCTGTTTCACAGGATAACGGCACCATCTCGGTTGAATATAAACCCTTCGGTGTCGCGCTTAACTTTACTCCGCGCGTGGTTGATGGTGATAAGATCAACCTGTCGCTCACGGCTTCGGTCAGCTCGATCGACCCGACCAATAGCTTCACTTCGGGCAGTTTCAAGATTGACGCCTTTCGCAAGCGCGAAACCTCGACCACAGTTGAAATGCGTGACGGCGAAAGTTTTGCCATCGCAGGCCTGCTTCAGGATGATTTCCGTGATCTAAACAGTCAGGTGCCGTGGTTAGGTGACCTTCCCATCCTGGGTGCCCTGTTTCGCAGCACGGAATACAAGCGTGAACAGTCCGAGTTGGTGATTATCATTACGGCGCATCTGGTGACCCCCACACGGGGCGAGGCACTTGCACTACCAACGGATCGTATCCGCGTGCCAACTGAATCCGAACTGTTCCTATTTGGCAAAGTTGCCGGCAAAACACCAAAAGGTGCTGCCGGAGAAGTTGCACGGCAGGATTTCAGCGGTTCCTACGGCTATGTGATGGAGTAAGACAATGAGCACTTATCTAAAACAAGTCCTGATCGTCGCAGCAATGACCTCTTTGGCAGCTTGCGCATCAAATACCGACTCTATGCGGGCATTTAACTCCGGAGCGGGGAGCCAGCTTGATGAAGGTGGGTTTGGCAACCCGACGATGAACAATATGCTGATCCAGACCGGCCAGAGATCATATGCTATCAATCTGGCGAACAAGTTTGCATCCCAAGTGCCCGCGACAGTGAACTTCCCCTTCAACAGCTCGCGGCTTGATGCCTCGGCACAGGCCTCGCTTCGCAAACAGGCCAACTGGATCAAACAATTCCCCGAAGTTCGCTTCCGCGTTTACGGCCATACCGATCTTGTTGGTGGCAACGCTTTTAACAAACGCCTGGGTTTGCGCCGCGCCCGTGCTGTTGTCAGCTACCTGACATCTCAGGGAATTAGCCGCAGCCGGCTTGAGGCGGTTGCCTCATTCGGTGAAACACAGCCCTTGGTCGTAACTTCCGGCAGGGAGAGACGCAACAGGCGCACCGTTACCGAGGTTTCCGGTTTTGTTCAGAACCACCCGATGGTTTTGAACGGGAAATACGCCCAAGTTATCTACCGTGAATATGTTGAAAGTGCCACTGAGCCAACAACAGTGCCTGAAATCATTGGCGCGGAAGTTGCTACCAACAACTAACGCGCTCCTGTTATAAATGGCTATGAAACTGGCCCGCCCGCCCCTCGACCAGGGGAAACAGGGCGGGCCTTTTCATTTCAGCCGTCCCCACACTTAGTGCGTGTCGCATTTATCCGGATTCAGACATTCATCCGGTAGGTCGAGGCAGCCCTTGCAAGGCAAAACGCGTTCGCCCTGCCGGTGAATACGTTTTAATGCGACATGCTATTAACCAACATGTGTAGAAACCCGACTACGCGCATTGTAGCTTAATCAGAGACAATTCATCATTTGTTAATAACAATGAATCCGCAGAATTTCGGGAAAACCCCCTGCCCGATACCGATCAGAGCCATATTTTACAGGCATATCCTAATCAAACCTTAATAAAGTGACTACCAAACGAATTATTCTATTTGCCGAACAATTACGGCTTTTTAGCCCTAATGTTGCCAAGATTGTAAGTCACTTTCCATTCAAAGGAAAAAAACCGTGCGCGAATGAGTCGTGGGCATGGGCGATAGTGGAAGAGACCAGGTGAGCAGTAACCAACTGGTTTTATTGTAAAAACCACCGTCGCTTAGTATAAGAAGGAAAGAGGCAAATGGAGAACAGCGCTATGCTACAGCCAGAATCGGCACCAATAGTAGCCTGCACGGTTTCGCGTGACGTATCTAATTTTGATCTGTTGATCGAGGATATGGAAGCAGAACTGGGCGAAAGCTGGGGGGATCTAACATTCGAGGATGCAAAAGCATTTTTGAAGCAGCCCGATGCGGATTCACTGGAATTTATTGCAATCGCAGTTGATGATCAGGACGAAGAAGACCTGACATTGATTGGAAGCCTGATTACAACGGCCAGTGACAAAGGCATCAAGGTTATTCTGATCGCCGAAGAAGTCAGCCCGATTGCCCTGCACCAGTTATTGCGCCTTGGGGCCAATGATTTCATCCCCTACCCGCTTCCGGATGGTGAATTGCACGAAGCAATCGAACGGATGCAGGCCCCCGAAGTTGTCGCCGAAGCCCCCGTGCCCGACGAAATGAAAACAACAATCAAAGCAACAGGCGACCGTAACGGGGTTGTTTTGCCGGTTCACGGTTTGGCAGGCGGCACTGGTGCCTCCACTCTGGCCGTTAATCTGGCTTGGGAATTGGCCACTATCGATAAAGATAACGCCCCGCGCGTGTGTTTGCTGGATTTTGATCTGCAATTTGGCTCGGTCTCGACATTTCTAGACCTGCCGCGCCGTGAGATCATTTATGAACTGCTGTCGGACACCGAAGCGATGGACAGCGAAAGCTTCATGCAGGCTTTGCTGACTTATAACGAAAAATTGCACGTTCTGACGGCTCCCTCCGATATGTTGCCGCTGGATTTGGTTAGCTCAGAGGACATCAACCGCATCATCGACATGGCGCGGGCGAACTTTGATTATGTCGTCATCGACATGCCATCCACGCTGGTTGCCTGGACCGAAGCGGTGCTTAATCAGGCTCACGTCTATTTTGCAACGCTGGAACTGGACATGCGCAGCGCCCAAAACGCATTGCGTCTGATCAGGGCGCTCAAGGCTGAAGAACTCCCTTATAAAAAACTGCGTTTCGTGCTGAACCGCGCGCCAAAGTTCACCGATCTGAACGGTAAATCCCGTGTCAAACGTCTGGCCGAAAGCCTGGACATTGATATCGAATTGCAAATGCCCGATGGCGGCAAGCAGACTGTCCAGGCCGGCGATCATGGCCTGCCAATGGCCGAAAGCGCCGCAAAAAACCCGCTTCGCAAGGAATTCACAAAGCTTGCAAAATCGGTTCACGACCTAAACCAATCTGCCGACACCGGTAAGTAATATAGAAAAGGGAAGCCAGTATGTTCTCGCGATATAAGAAATCTGAAGGCAACGCCTCCTCGGCCAAGCCCGTTGCGGCGGCCAAAGCTGCGACTATGCCCGCGACCCAGCCAGTCGAGAAGATAAAAAGCCTGCGCAAGGCCCCTATGGCTCAAACATCAATTGCGCCTGCGGACAAAGAGGTAAAGCGCAAAGAGCGTCTGGCCGAAGTCCGGCTGGAACTACACAAGGAACTGCTGGACAACCTGAACCTGTCGGCGCTGGAAAACGCATCCGAGAAGGATCTGCGCGCCGAAATCAACGCCATCGCATCAGAAGCGCTGGAAGAAATGAGCGTGGTTCTAACCCGCGACGAGCGTGCCCACCTTTATCAGGAACTGTTTGACGAAGTAACGGGCCTTGGCCCGATCGAGCCGCTTTTGAAAGACGAAACTGTCAATGATATTCTGATCAACGGCCCGCAACAGATTTTCGTCGAGCGTGAGGGCAAGCTGGAACTGAGCACCATCACCTTCAAGGATGAAAAGCACTTGATGCGGATCATCGACAAGATTGTATCGGCCGTTGGCCGTCGCGTGGATGAATCCAACCCCTATGTGGATGCCCGTCTGGCCGATGGATCGCGTTTCAACGCGATGGTGCCGCCGATTGCTGTGGATGGATCACTGGTTTCCATTCGTAAGTTTAAGAAAGATAAGCTGGGCATTGATGATCTGGTATCCTTTGGCGCCTTTTCCGAGGAAATGGCCGCATACCTGCAGGCCGCAGTTGCGTGCCGCTTGAATATCATCGTATCGGGCGGGACGGGTTCTGGTAAAACGACCACCCTGAACGCGCTGTCCTCATTTATTGACAACGCCGAACGCATCCTGACGATCGAGGATACGGCCGAGCTTCAACTCCAACAAACCCACGTTGGCCGGATGGAGAGCCGCCCGCCAAACGTTGAAGGCAAAGGCGAGGTTTCGCCGCGGGATTGTATGAAAAACGCCCTGCGGATGCGTCCTGACCGGATTATCGTGGGGGAGACGCGTGGCGAAGAAGTTATCGACATGCTGCAAGCCATGAACACCGGCCACGACGGGTCAATGACCACAATCCACGCCAACTCGGCACGCGATGGTGTGTCGCGGATGGAAAACATGATTGCGATGGCGGGCATCGAAATGCCGCTCAAGGCCGTTCGCAGCCAGATTTCATCGGCTGTGAACCTGATCGTTCAGGCCAGTCGTTTGCAGGATGGTTCGCGCCGGATGACATCCATCACCGAAATCACCGGCATGGAGGGCGACGTTATTTCCATGCAGGAAGTTTTCAAATTCCAGCGCGTCGGCCTGACACCGGAAAACAAAATCCTTGGGCATTTCACCGCCACAGGCGTTCGTTCGCATTATTCCGAACGGTTCCGCATGTGGGGCTATGATTTGCCTGCATCCCTATTTGAACCCTTTGCGGCGGAGTAAACACAATGTCCATTAACGCAGAATTCATCATCTACGGCCTGATCTTTATTGCCGTGCTGTTGCTCGTCGAGGGAATATACCTGACAGTCTTTGGCAAATCTATCAGCCTGAACAGCAAAGTGAACCGCCGGTTGGAAATGCTGGAAAAGGGCGGGCAACGAGAGCAGGTTCTGGACAAGCTGCGCAAAGAGATGGGCCAGCACCTAAAGGCCAACTCGATCCCGTTATATTCGATCCTGGCCCGAAAGGCACAAAGGGCCAACATCGCTTTCTCGCCAATGCAGCTGATTATGCTGATGGTCGGGCTTGGGGTGCTTGCCTTTATTGGCATGGCCGTCGGCACCAGCACCTCACCACCGGTCCGCGCGGCCCTTTCGGTTGCGATGGGTATTGGTTCGGTCTTTGTCTGGGTCAACAACAAGGCCAAAAAACGTATTGCCATGCTGGAAGAACAACTGCCTGATGCAATTGAACTGATGGTGCGCTCATTGCGTGTTGGTCATCCGTTCACCGCGACCTTGGCCATTGTCGCCAAAGAAATCCCCGATCCATTGGGCACCGAAATGGGCGTGATCGCCGACGAAAGCACCTATGGCCGTGATGTGGGCGAGGCCCTGAAAGACATGGCTGAACGGATCGAAATACAGGATATACGCTTCCTTGCGGTGGCGGTGACGATCCAGCAACAATCGGGCGGTAATCTGGCCGAAATCCTGCACGGGTTGTCCAAGGTGATCCGCTCGCGCTTCAAACTGTTCCGCCAAGTGAAAGCGATTACAGCCGAGGCAAAATGGTCAGGCTCGTTCCTGTCCGGATTCCCGTTGCTGGCACTGATCGGCATCAATCTAGCGAAACCGGACTATTATGACGAAGTTATGGAAACACCCTATTTTGTTCCTGCTGCTCTGGTGGTGGCCGCGTTTTTGATCGTCAATATTTTCGTTATGAAAATGCTTGTGAATATTAAAGTATAAGGGGAAACGATCATGGGTTTTCTAGAATCAATCAACACTACTCTCACCGATAACTTCGGCGAATTCGGACCACTGTTGGCTGTCGGCATATTGGGCATGTTCCTGATGCTGCTGACGCTTCCTATTCTAATGAACAAGAAAGAGGATCCGCTGGACAGGATGCGTAAAACAAACGCCGCCCGTAATGCCCAGATGGGTGCCGAAACCAAATTGCGCCAAGCGCAGGGCACAGACAAGCTCGATAAATACGCCAACTTTCTTGAGCCACAGGACGAGGAAGAGTATTCCGCGATCCGCCTGAAACTGTTGCAGGCTGGATATCCGTCAAAAACGGCTGTTCGCACCTACCACTTTATGCAATTTATCCTTGGCTTGGGTTTGTTGGCTGCAGGTACTGTTTATGCTTTGACGCTGGGCGCGACTGATGACCAAACAACAAAATCGATGGCTCTCAGCATCCTAATTCCGGGTGTAGTCGGGTATATGGCCCCGAAATTCTGGGTAAACAAGCGCAAACAAAAACGCGAAGAGGAAATCATCAACGGCTTCCCAGACGCGCTGGATATGATGCTGGTATGTGTCGAGGCTGGCCAATCGCTGGACCAGTCAATCATTCGCGTTGCCGAAGAAATCCGCGCCGGGTTTCCAGCATTGGCCGATGAATTTTCAATCGTGTCGCAGGAAATGAAGGCCGGTAAGGACCGGATCAGTGTTTTGCGCGATATGTCCGAACGCGTTGGTGTGCCTGATGTGGCCTCGTTCGTGACCGTGTTGATCCAGTCCGCCAGCTTCGGGACGTCGGTTGCCGATGCTTTGCGTGTCTTTTCTGCCGAAATGCGCGATAAACGCGTGATGCGGGCCGAAGAAAAGGCAAACAAGTTGCCAACCAAAATGACACTCGCCACAATGATGCTGACATTGCCACCGTTGCTGATCATTCTGATTGGCCCCTCGGTTTATGGCATGTCTACCATGTTGGCAGGTGCGAGTTTTTAATGGATGAAACAAAAATGGGTGGGTCTCATACTGGCGCTTAGCCTTACAGCCGCCTGCGATTCCGCGGGCGGTTTTGGCCGTTCAGATGGCAACCCTTACGCCCCCACAGGACACCCGACCCGCAAAGCATCCGTTGACGGGCTGATTGTCGGGCATCGCCTGATGGCGGCTGGCGAATACGAGCTGGCGCTCAAGGCTTACTACCGCGCGGCCGGAAAGCTGGGCCTGAATGCCGATATCTACAGCGCCCTTGGGTCGGCCAACCTGAAACTCGGGCGTCTTGGTCAAGCCGAGAAACTGTTACGCCAAGCCGTGGACGAGGACGCGAAATTTGCCCCTGCATGGAACAATCTGGGCGTTGTTATGATGGAACGTGGCAAAACTGGCGAAGCAATGCGTGTCTTTCAGACCGCATATGCACTGGATAGTGGCGAAAGTGACTCCATTCGTGACAATTTACGCTTGGCTATCGCAAAAACCAATCAAACCGAGTATGTTAACGATGATGATAATAATAATTTCTCGTTGGTGCGGCGAGGAAACGGGGAATACCTGCTTCTTTCCACACCATAAGAAGGTTCGAGCAGCAAAAAGGACGCACAAATGCGCCACCCTATTCTTGTTTCCCTGTGCCTGACAGGTGCGCTAGCACTGTCGGCATGTGAAAAACCAGGCAACGCCAATGTAAACCGCACCCTCAAGGACCTGAACGTCATTGATGAAAGCAATCTAAGCAATATCATGCTGACCGTTGCCGATCCAAACGAGGCCGTGACCTATTTTCGTAAAGCCAGCGCTGACAATCCCGACCGGATTGACCTGCAACGCGGGCTGGCCAAATCCCTGATCCGCGCCAAACACCCTACTCAGGCTGTGGCCGCGTGGACCAAGGTTGTCGCGCACAAAGACAACACAAACGAGGACCGCGTTGAACTGGCCGATGCCCTGATCCGTTCTGGGGAATGGAAAAAAGCCAAGGCTGAACTGGATCGCGTGCCGCCAACCCACGAAACATTTAAGCGCTACCGGCTCGAGGCGATGGTTGCCGACAGCAATCAGGACTGGAAAAAAGCCGACAGTTTTTATGAAACCGCTATTGGCCTGACCACTAATCCGGGCAGTGTGCTAAACAACTGGGGCTATTCCAAATTGACCCGTGGTGATTACAAGGACGCAGAACGTCTGTTTGGCGAGGCGCTGTCCTATGACAAAGACCTATTCACCGCCAAAAACAATCTGGTTCTGGCGCGGGGGGCGCAACGTAATTACACCCTGCCCGTCATCCCAATGTCCCAGGTTGAGCGGGCGCAATTGCTGCACTCGCTGGCCTTGACTGCTATCAAACAAGGTGACGTCACCACCGGCAAAGCCCTATTGAAAGACGCAATCGACACCCACCCGCAACATTTCGAGGCAGCTGTTCGTTCGCTAAGTGCGTTAGAGAACAACGTAACCAACTAATGGAAATGGCAATTACAGCATCGTCCGCCCTGTGGTTTTTGCCCTTTGCAATTCCCATTGCGATCTGGGTCGCCTGGAGCGACATGAAGTTCATGAAAATTCCCAACATGGCCGTTCTGGCCCTGTTTGCGGTGTTTATCGGTGTTGGCCTGATTGCCCTGCCCTTTGAGGTCTACACATGGCGACTGCTGCATCTGGTGGTGATACTGGCCATCGGGTTTGTGTTTAGCGCCATTGGGTCTTTGGGGGCTGGTGACGCCAAATTTGCCGCCGCAATGGCCCCTTTTGTGGCATGGGGCGATGCTGCACGAATGGCCTATCTGTTGTCGGCTGTTATCATTGCCGCACTGATCACCCACCGTTTATTCCAGCGCAGCAAGGCGATGCGCAAGCTTACGCCAAACTGGGAAAGCTGGGACAATAAGGACTTTCCAATGGGTCTTGCCCTAGGTGGCACACTGATTGCTTATCTGACGCTCGGCGTGGTTTACGGCTCGTAACCTTATTATTGGCGCTCAATATCCAGCAATACATATAATGGCGTGCGGCGAATTTCCTTCAGGGTCACATCCGTCCGTGCGGCAATCGCCTCTATCACCGTTTTGCGGATGCCTTGTTCGGCCGGACACAGCGGCACCAGCACGTAATCGGCACTACGGAACCCCGGCAGCCCGCCGTAATACCAAGGGGCACCATTGATCAGCGGTTCCAGATCGCCAAACAGCCAATGGCTCGAAAACATATCTGCTACAAACAGACGCTTGCCCTGCGCCAGACCCGCCTGCTCCAGATCTTGCACAATGCTGCCAATCCAGCCAGGCAAACCCAGTTTCAACTCGCAATCCGGCAATGGTTCCCCCAGCAGCATAACCGCATCTTCGCGCCCCGCCGCGTCAGTCAGATGTTCCAGCCCTGATCCGTCCCCGTCCAGCGCCACACGCCCGTCCAGCCGCCAGACCCGCAGCGATATCGCCTGCAAATCCCGATGCCGGTCGTCGCGCAACATGATCGATTCATAATCCGCCGTGTTCAGGCCGAAATGGCGCAACGGGCTGTAGGCCAGATTGATAAATGTCGGGGCAGACAGGGCAAAGGCCCCAACGGCTACCATCGTTAACGCACCGCGCATATCCCAGCCCGCGCTATTATCTCCAGCACTGTCTGGGCGCAGCGTTATCAGCAAAATTGCCAGCATCGGCAACCATTGCGGATCATTGCCGAAATTCTGAAAGGTGACGTAAAAGAATCCCGGCACCAGCAACAACAGCGCCACACCGCCAATGGCTTCGCCCGACCGGCGCAGTAACATAATGCCGGCAAAGGCAAGCACCGATCCGGCCAGATACGCAGGTGACGCAACAATCACACCCAGCGGCAACCCAGGTTGCGGGCGTACGTCTGAACGCGCAACCAGCATCAAATCCGCCATATAGGCCTGCCAAAACGCAAATCCGGTAAACAGGGTAACAATACCGGCAATCACCAGCCCGGTAACAACGGCAACACCCAGCGTCCGGTATGATTTTCGCATCGCCAAAGCTACAATGATCGCAGGGGTGAACGCGGCGAAATAGGTGACTTTGATCAACATCAGTGCCGCCATGCAAATGCCTAGGATCATACCGTCAACACCTTGGCGTTTCGGCCCCAGTGCTGGCAATAACGCAATCGCGATTGCTACAAATGAAATCGCCCAGGCCCAACGATTATAATGCATCGAAATCGAGATCGAACTTTCCGACAGCCCAAAGGCCAGCGCCGTGGCCAGAACAATAACCAGCATACCAAACAGATAGGGCATAGCGCCGCGCATCCGGCTAACACCAACCCACCAAGCCGCGGGCAGCAGCACCGCCCCCATAGCAATCTGCGCATAGATTACCGCATGGCCAACGCCCATGCCCTGCCCAACCAAAAAGGCAATCGGCGCATAGGCCAGCGCCCCGATCGGCGTCATAAAATCAAGGTGCGGCCACTGACCCGCGTCCATCCGGAACACGATTTGCAGCAAATGCAGCGTGTCGGCCTCGTGTTTGGCAATGTATAGACCACCCTTTAGCGCGGCCAATCCACCCATCACCCCCAGCACAATCGCTAAAAACCCGAATAATTTTGCAGGATTTGGTCTGCTCATCCCCGCCCCCGTTACCGTTTGTTAATTTTTTAGCAACATTAGCGGGCAAACGTAGCATATGTAAAAGCCAAAGGCGGTTTTTGTTGTCCAATCGCACGATCAGCGATAGAATCGCCACAAAATATAAGAAACAGCCCTTAGCAGAACAGGTATAACCATGAATATGGAAACATCAGGCGTTACCGCCCCCCCCGCCCCGCGTCGTATGAACGAGATGAACCTCTCGATGGTGATGATGCGCGACATCTTATTGAAAACCATGTTTCGCCAGAATCTGGAAATGGTCTCGGATGTTGCGGGGGCCATCTGCCTGCCCATTCCAGTGACGCAGGAATTGCTCGATCTGGCCCGTGGACAGAAATTGCTAGAGGCCACCGGCACATTGCATGCCGGTACAGGCGGTGAAATGGGTTATCAGTTGACTGAAGCTGGCAAATCCCGCACCCTGGATGCCCTGTCGCAATCCGAATATTACGGTGCGATGCCGGTGCCACTCGACGTTTACAAAGAACAGGTTGAACGCCAATCAATCAGAAACATCCAGATCACCCGCGACCAGCTGCTTGGCGCGATGGGGCATCTGATCTTGCCTGATGATCTGCTGGACCAGCTTGGCCCTGCGGTAAGTTCGGGGCGATCCGTCTTGATGTATGGACCGCCAGGCAACGGTAAATCCGCCATCTCGAACGGTATCCGCGATGCGCTGGGGGATAAAATATTCGTGCCCCGCGCGCTGGAATACGCAGGGCAAGTGATCACCGTTTATGACCCGATTGTGCACAGCGCCGCCGAGGAACAGGTGGATGACCCCAACTCCTTGCGCCGTACCGGCAACCGCTATGACACGCGTTACGTCCGTTGTGAACGGCCCACGGTTATTACCGGCGGTGAGTTGACGCTCGAGATGCTCGATCTGGTCTATAACCCGACCGCACGCACCTATCAGGCGCCTTTACAGTTAAAATCAACTGGCGGCGTATTCATCGTGGATGACCTTGGACGACAGGCCGAGCCACCACAGGCGCTGATCAACAGATGGATTGTTCCACTGGAAGAAGGCAAAGACATCCTTGCGCTGCAATCGGGTGAAAAATTCGAGGTGCCGTTTGACACATTGGTGATCTTCTCGACCAACTTCCACCCGAACAAGATTTTCGATAAAGCGGCCTTGCGCCGGATTTTCTTCAAAATCAAAATTGATGGGCCGATCCAGGAGGATTACCTGAAAATCTTTGCCATGGTCGCGCGCAAGAAAAAGATCGCGCTGGACGAGGCCACATTGGTGCATCTGCTGAAAAAGAAATATCCAACCATTGATAATGTCTATGCCAATTATCAGCCGATATTCCTGATCGACCAGATGATCGCAGTTTGCGACTTTGAAGGCATTCCGCACCAGATGCGCCCTGATCTGCTGGATCGGGCATGGGCCAATATGTTCGTGGAAGAGTCTGAAATCATTCACTAATGGGAAACCGCGCCTCCATAGAAGTGGCGGGTGGCATTGCCAACGTCACGCTGACTCGCGCCGAAAAACGCAACGCGCTCGATCTGGATATGATCACCGCGATTGTTGACGCGGGTGAAGGCCTGATGGGACGGCGCGATGTCAGGGCCGTGGTGCTGGCGGGTGATGGTCCTGCGTTTTCCGCTGGGCTGGACACAGGCACCTTTCAATTGCTGATGGCCGAGGTCGCCAAGGCGGGCGGCATCATGACCCGCACGCATGGCCAATCCAACCTGTTTCAACGCGCCGCAATGGTCTGGGCCGACCTGCCGATGCCGGTGATCGCTGCGGTGCATGGCTATGCCTATGGTGGCGCGTTCCAGATCATGCTGGGCGCTGACATCCGCGTCGCAGCCCCCGACACGCAGTTTTCCATTATGGAGGGCAAATGGGGGCTGATACCCGATATGGGCGGCATGGTTTTGATGCGCCGACTGGCCCGTGGCGATGTGATCCGCCGCCTGACCTATACCGCTGAAGTGTTTGGTGCGGCGGATGCCCTGAACTGGGGCTTTGTCACCGAACTTGCCGATGATCCGCTGAAACGTGCCCATTCACTGGCCACCGAGATCGCCAATCGCAGCCCAGACGCGGTACGCGAGGCCAAAGCAATGATCCGCGCCACAGAACTGATCCTCGAGGATGAAGTTTTACTACTGGAATCCGCCGCCCAAGGGCGTCTGATTGGCAGCCCCAACCAGATCGAGGCGCTAATGGCGGGGTTTGAAAAACGCATCCCGAATTTCAAAGACTAAACGGTCAACCCTTCAGGCTCTTCCAACCCGTTGGCGCGGCTACAGGCCGTGACCGTGTTGGCCAGCAAACAGGCAATCGTCATTGGCCCAACCCCACCTGGAACCGGCGTGATCGCGCCCGCAACCTGTGATGCGGATGCAAAATCCACATCCCCCACCAGCCGCGTTTTACCTTCGCCTTTTTCCGGTGCATCAATCCGGTTGATGCCCACATCAATCACGGTCGCGCCCTTTTTGATCCAGTCACCGGGCACCATTTCGGCCCGCCCCACAGCGGCCACCACAATATCGGCGCGGCGCACCACATCTGGCAAATCCTTGGTGCGCGAATGGGCAATCGTCACCGTGCAACTATCGCCCAATAACAGCGCCGCCATCGGTTTGCCAACAATATTGCTGCGCCCGATCACCACCGCATCCAGACCGGAAAGTGATCCGTGATGCTCGCGCAACATCATCAAACACCCAAGCGGCGTGCAAGGCACCATGCTTTTTTGTCCCGTGGCCAGTTTCCCAACATTGGCAATGCAAAACCCGTCAACATCCTTAGCCGGATCAATCGAATTGATCACCAAATCCTCGTTCAGATGCTTTGGCAGCGGCAATTGCACCAAAATCCCGTGCACAGCCGAGTCATTGTTCAACTGCTCGATCAGCGCCAGCAACTCTGCCTCGCCTGTATCGACATCCAGCTTATGCTCATAGGAATTCATCCCGACCTCGACGGTCATTTTCCCCTTGGAGCGCACGTAAACCTGCGACGCAGGGTCCTCCCCAACCAGCACCACCGCCAACCCTGGCTGAATGTTGTGATCCGCTTTCAGACGCGCAACATGCACCGCTACCTTTTCCCGAACCTTGGCGGCGAATGCCTTGCCGTCGATAATCTCTGCTGTCATTTCATTCTCCATCTAAGGTTACCCTGCGGGTATGGCGTAGGTCTCTCGGTAATGATCCATCTGCATCTTTGTTGCAAGAACCGCGTTTTTCATTAATGTGGCAACGGTCACCGGCCCAACCCCGCTAGGCACAGGCGTGATCCAGCCCGCCACTTCGGCGCAGCTGTCAAAATCTGCGTCGCCAACAGTGCGCAGCCCATCCGGCGTTTCAATCCGGTTGATGCCGATGTCGATCAGCGCAGCCCCCGGTTTCAGCATATCGCCGGTCACCAGACCCGGCTTGCCCACAGCCACAAAAACCGCGTCCGCCCCGCGACTGTGCATCGCCACAGAACGGGTCATGTGGTGGCACACCGTCACCGTCGCCCCCAGCCCCATCAGCAGGAACGCAATCGGTTTACCAACGATTTCGGAATGGCCAATGACAGTCACATCCAGCCCCTCCATTTTCAGCGGCAGGGATTTCAAAATCTCAACCGAAGCCACTGCGGTGCACGGCCCCAGCGCCAGATCGTTGTAAACGATATTGCCGATCGAGGCGGGGTGCATTCCCTCGACATCCTTCAACGGATGCACCGCCTTTTGTAGCGTTTTTTACCGGAATATGTGCCGGTAACGGGCGCTGGATGATGATGCCGTTCACGTTGGGATCAGCATTCAGCCCCTGAATGACGCCAACCAATTGCTCCAGCGAAATTTCCGCGGGGTAGTTGCACGATTCAAAGGAAACTCCAGCAGATTCCGCCTGTTTCCTTTGGTTGCGCACATAGATTTCGGCGGCAGCAGCATCACCAACCGAAATCGACATCAGGCTGGGCTTCCAGCCTGCTGCCACCAGTTCTTTGGCCTCGGCCGCCACTTCTGCACGCAGTTTCGCAGCGATGCCCTTGCCGTCAATGACGGCCGCGCGTGGAGCGTTCATTGACCTAGAACAGCCCCTCGATTTCGCCTGCATCATTCAGATGAATGCCCTCGGCGGCAGGTCGGCTGGGCAGCCCCGGCATGGTCATGATGTCGCCGCAAACCACCACCACAAATCCGGCACCCGCCGACAGGCGCACTTCACGGATCGGGATGGTGTGGCCCGTCGGTGCCCCGCGCAAGGTCGGGTCGGTGCTGAACGAATACTGGGTTTTTGCCATGCAAACCGGCAAGTGGCCATATCCGGCCTCTTCCCAGGCGCGCAGCTGGTCGCGGATTTTCTTGTCGGCGATCACCTCGTCAGCGCGGTAAATGCTTTTGGCAATGCGCTCTATTTTCTCAAACAGGGGCAATTCATCGCGGTAAAGCGGCGCGAATTGCGACACACCGCTGTCGGCAATCTCGGCGACACGCTCGGCCAAATGCTCGGCCCCTTCACTGCCCAACTCCCAGTGCCGCGACAGGATCGCCTCGGCCCCTTGCGACGCCACATAGTCCTGCACCGCCTGCACTTCGGCATCCGTATCGGTGACGAAATGGTTGATCGCCACCACCACAGGCACCCCGAATGATTTCATGTTGCCGATGTGGCGGCCAAGGTTCGGACAACCCGCCTCAACGGCTTCCACATTTTCCGGACCCAGATCCTTGCGGGCCACACCGCCGTTCATTTTCATCGCACGAACCGTGGCTACCAAAACGATGCAATCAGGCGATAGCCCTGCTTTGCGGCATTTGATGTTCATAAATTTCTCGGCGCCCAGATCAGCGCCAAAGCCAGCCTCGGTCACCACATAATCCGCCAGACGCAGGGCGGTGTTGGTGGCAATGACCGAGTTACAGCCGTGCGCGATATTGGCAAACGGGCCGCCATGCACAAAGGCCGGATTATTTTCCAGCGTTTGCACCAGATTGGGCTGCATCGCATCCTTCAGCAGCACGGTCATCGCCCCATCCGCCTGAATATCACGGCAATAGATCGGCTCGCGCTTGCGGGTGTAGGCCACAATGATATCGCCCAGACGCTTTTGCAAATCTTTCAGATTATTGGACAGACACAGAATGGCCATCACCTCCGAGGCCACCGTAATGTCAAACCCGGTCTGGCGCGGGAACCCGTTGGCAACACCACCCAAGCTGGTCACCGTGTCACGCAGGGCGCGGTCATTCATATCCAGAACCCGTTTCCAAACCACACGGCGTTCATCAATTGCCAGATCGTTGCCCCAGTAAATGTGGTTATCGATCATCGCACTCAATAGGTTATGCGCAGACGTGATCGCATGGAAATCTCCGGTGAAATGCAGGTTCATTTCCTCCATCGGCACCACTTGGGCATAGCCACCACCAGCGGCCCCGCCTTTCATGCCGAAACACGGCCCCAATGACGCCTCGCGAATACAAACGGCGGCCTTTTTACCGATCCGGTTCAACCCGTCAGCCAGACCCACAGTCGTTGTCGTCTTGCCCTCGCCCGCAGGCGTCGGGTTGATCGCGGTCACAAGGATCAGCTTGCCTTTGCGGTTGCCTTTGACGCTCTCGATGAATTCCTGACTGACTTTGGCTTTGTCATGGCCATAGGGCAGCAGATGTTCGTTGGGGATGCCCAGTTTCTCGCCAATTTCCTGAATCGGTTTTTTATCGGCTTCGCGGGCAATTTCAATATCGGACTTAAAGCTCATATCTGCGTATCCTTTGAGAGATCATGGCGTCTGTAATTCGACAACCTTACAAGATGCGCATTTGACCGACAGGGTGAATCCGACATTTTCAGCAATAGAATCGTCGCTTTAGTATACCATTATATACCGCGCGCCTGATCCAGATGCGGCCACACAGGTTGGTCCGGAATATGTAGTCTGATTTCGTCGCCCACACGCAACAATCCTTCGCGCTCAACCCAGCCAGTCACGCCTCGCAACCCCTTGGCTGCCTGCTTAAAGGCCCGTCCCTTGTCCGGCATATCCTCGTTAATCACAGGGGCCGGCAGGTTACAGGGGCGGTTTTCCATGTCCACGGTGATCGCGGTGCCGTTATGAGTGATCAGGCGCGAGGCGGGCGGGATCAATGTGAAATCAGGGATGCCCTCAATCACGATCGAAGAGCTGAGCCACGCCGGATCAATCGCATCAATTCCCATGTTCGCGGCAATTACAGCCAGTTCTTCGACCGATACAATGCATATCTGGCGGGTGTTGCGGATTTCAGTGCCGCGCGGATATTGCCCGACCACACGCGAGCATGACGGGCGCGTCAGCCCTGCACGGCTCTCGCCCGCAAAACCCGCGAACGTCAGGGTCATTTCATCCACAGAAATATTGCGCAGCGTATCTTTGCGATCCCTGTTCACCCCGAGCCATGTAATACGACCGGTGAATGCGGTGGGGAGAAGTGCGGGCATCTGCATTGTCCTGTGATTTGAAGTTCAGATCACCAGCGTAAAGAACACCCGCTTGAAAGGAAACAGGACTGATCCATCATTTTCGGGCGGGTAATGGCCCGCTAACGCCGCTTCATACGCCGCGATGAAACATTCCTGCTCCGCCTCGTCCAGTTTTTCTACAATCGGGCGCATCGCGGTGGACTGGGTGAAGTGGCGCACGGGGTGACCCACATCTACAGGGGCAAGGCGCTGGGTATAGTCAGTTTCCCACACATTGACCTCTCCCAAGGGGGCAAGCATCTGTGCATAGACCTGAGGCAGCGCGACAGGGGCCTGCCAGCCGGTGAAATCAAACCTGTCAGGGAACAGGGACCCGGCCACATCACGCAGCGCCAGATGCGATCGCGCCGCAAACTGGCGCGGCATTTGAACCGCCAAAACCCCGTCTTTGGTTAGCATACCGGCAAGACGGACAAACAGCGCGGCGTGATCGGGCAACCAATGGCACAGCGCATTGGAAAAGATCAGCGCAGGTGGCGTATCGGGCAGCCATGTTTCGGCATCCGCTTCAATCAAGGCGCTATAGGCCTCGGTCTCTTGTGCCTTAGCCAGCATCGCGGGCGAGTTATCAACCCCGATCACCCGCCGTCCCTTAAGCCGCAGCGCCAGCGCCGCACCCACGGGCCCGTTACCGCAGCCCAGATCAACCACATCGCCCGCAGGCAGCTCCGGCACCTGCGCCAGTAAATCCATCGCGGGCCGCAAGCGAAAACCCCGAAACTTGGTGTAAGCTTCGGGGTTCCAGTCTTGTTTGTTATCTGCCGCTAGGATGGTTCCGGTTCCATGCCATCATCCTTTGGCTTGCGCTTGACCTTCGGTTTTGGCTTGGTCTTGGGAATGGCCGTGATGCTGGGCGCGTTGCCCTTGTCGGATTCATCATCCTCGTCATCGTCCAGCTGAGGCGGCTCACCCCGCATCACCCGCTTGATTTCTTCGCCCGTCAGGGTTTCATATTCCAGCAACCCCTGCGCAAGGCGCTCAAATTCAACCTTGTTCTTTTTGAGAATCGCCAGCGCATTATCATAGCCGTCATCAATAAACCGCTTCACCTCTTGCTCGATGGTCTCCTTGGTGGTCGCCGACACCGAAAACCCCATAGTGTTACCGGTATAGCCATCGTGGGCTTCAGAATAGTCAATGTTGCCGACCTTGTCGGACATACCCCAACGCATAACCATCGCGCGTGCCAGACTGCTGGCCTGCTGGATATCGCCCGCCGGACCACTGGAAACGCTTTCGGCACCATATTTGAAAATCTCGGCAGCTTTGCCAGCCATTGTCATGGTGATTTTCTCGAGCGCCTCATCGCGGAACATCGAAACCTTGTCCATCTCAGGCAAAGACACAACCATGCCCAAAGCCCCGCCACGCGGAATGATTGTGGCCTTATAGACCGGATCGGTTTTGGTCAGTTTCAGACCGACAATAGCATGCCCCGCCTCGTGATAGGCCGTTTTTTCCTTCTGCTCGTCCGTCAGCACCATAGAGCGGCGCTCGGCCCCCATCATCACCTTGTCTTTGGCGGCCTCGAAATCTTCCATCGTTAAGAACCGGCGACCAAGGCGCGCGGCCATCAGTGCAGCCTCGTTGACCAGATTGGCAAGGTCCGCACCGGAAAACCCGGGGGTGCCGCGGGCAATGATGCGCAAATCTACGTCAGGGCCCAGCGGGGTTTTACGGGCATGCACCTGCAAAATCTTGTCGCGGCCCTTGATATCAGGATTTGGCACCTGAACCTGACGGTCAAAACGGCCTGGACGCAACAAGGCCGGGTCCAGAACATCAGCACGGTTGGTGGCGGCTAGAATGATCACACCCTCGTTGGCGTCAAAGCCGTCCATTTCAACCAGCAACTGGTTCAGCGTCTGTTCACGCTCGTCATTGCCACCGCCATAACCGGCACCGCGCGAGCGGCCCACAGCGTCAATCTCGTCAATAAACACAATGCAAGGCGCATTTTTCTTGGCCTGCTCGAACATATCGCGCACACGGCTGGCACCAACACCAACAAACATTTCCACGAAATCGGACCCCGAGATGGTGAAAAACGGAACGCCAGCCTCGCCAGCAACGGACCGCGCCAGCAGCGTCTTACCTGTGCCGGGAGGACCGATCAGCAACGCCCCCTTGGGGATTTTACCGCCAAGGCGCGAATATTTCTGCGGGTTGCGCAAAAATTCGACGATCTCTTCCAGCTCTTCTTTGGCTTCATCAATGCCCGCAACATCATCAAAGGTGACGCGGCCCTGCTTTTCGGTCAGCATCTTGGCTTTGGATTTACCAAAACCCATTGCCCCGCCTTTGCCGCCACCCTGCATCCGGTTCATCATAAAGAACCAGAACCCGATCAACAGCAGCACTGGCAACAACATCCCGATCAGCGATACAAAGCCGGATTGCTCTTGGCGCTCGGCCTGAACCTCCACACCATTTGCAATCAGCATGTCGGTGACTTTCGCATCCGCTGGCCGGATGGTGGCGTAATCTTTGCCATCGGTGCCGTGGAACAGAACCTTTTCGCCATCCAGCGTCACAGATTCCACATTGCCATCATTCACAGACTGCACAAATTCCGAATAGCTCAGGGCACGGGATTGCAATGCACCCTCGCCGCTGCTGAACAGGTTGAACAAAGCGAGGATCAATATAAACAGCACGACCCAGAAAGCCAGATTTCTAGCGTTGCCCACAGGCATTCTCCTTAAACCGATTTGGCGCGCGAGAATCTTTCTCGCAGCCACCTGTCTAAAATAGGGATTAGGCCAGTTAGTTCAATGCGATAAAATGGTAGAAATGAAATGATCTGCCCCAAATAGCGCAGATGTGGCCCATCCGTTGGACAATCCGGCCAATGGTGCGGCGATTAGCGCCTGATTTTGCCACACCGCCGGACTTGCAAGCAATGAGGCGCGCGGGATACCCGTTTCGCGCCAATCCGGACATTGCGCCAATCCCGCCTCGCCCAACGCCCGCAGCTCTAACCCTTTGGCATGTGGGCCGCAAATCTGCCAGCGGTTGTCCCAGATGACATCCGTCGGGCAAATCACATCCTTCACCGCCTGATGTTCGCGCATGATGCGGATTTCGGATTTATTCGGGGCAATCAGGCAGCCGTGCAAGGTCGAAACTTTGTTTGAATGAATGGCACGCCCGACATCCACTAACGCCATTCGGCGCGGGCGGTATTCAGCGCATGACACCCAGCACAAGGCATGTGACAGCAATCTGGCGCCAATCTCCTGTGGCAATAAATGGAATTTCTTGCGGTCAAGAACAACATCCCCACAATCTATGCTGGCAATCTCAAGGGCCGCATTTTGGGTTTGGAGTTCCAGTGCCTGCCTTGCCGATTGCAAATCTTGCGCTGTGCCTGCTAACCGCGCGGCATCGATCCCCAACGGAGCCAGCGCCTTCATGACTTTGCGCGCCTTTACCCGTTCAAACCGCTCATCTTCATTTGAGGGGTCATCAATCCACTTGATGTCTTGACCCTGTAAATGATCCCGCAACTCCTGACGCAGTTGCAACAATAACGGGCGCACCCATGTCACACCGTCGGCATTGCGCATTTTCTGCATCCCCGACAACCCATCCACCCCCGACCCGCGCGCAAGGCGCATCAGGAATGTTTCCGCCTGATCATCCGCCGTATGACCCAGCGCAATCGTTTCAATGCCCCGTTCCTTGGCCCACGCTGCCATCAACCGATACCGCGCCCGTCGCGCCTGATCTTGCAAATTGCCTTTGCCGTCCCAATCCGTCCAGTTCAGTGTGGTGTGAGCAATACCGAGCCCCGCACAAAATTCTGCCACGTCTTTGGCCTCATCCGCTGCCGCCTTGCGCAAGCCGTGATCTACCGTCACCGCGTGCAAGGTAATATTCTGATCAGCCGCCCACATATGCATAAGGTGCAACAAAGCCGTTGAATCGCTGCCGCCGGATACGGCGACGCCAATCACATCAGGCGGGCAGTGACCAAAGGCTGTGGCGATATAGTGGAGTAGATATTCGTCCAGAATACTCAACTGCAACCTAGATTGCGCATGCTTGATTGCGCCTCGAGCACCATTTCCGAGCTTGGGAACCGGCTGCCAACCTCGCCCAACGTCACGCAAGCCTCGCTTTGTTGGCCAAGTGCGCCCAGCGACGTGCCCAGTTTATACAAGGCCTCAGGCGCCTTGGGCCCGTCCGGTGCGCCGGAAAAACTGTCCAGATAAGCGCGAGCCGCGCTGGTCATTTCACCCATGTTTTCAAACGCTTGCCCGCGCATGAAATGTGCGTCAGCACTCATTGGCCCACCGGGGTAGGTCTGGGTAAAGGTCGCAAACTGCTCAGCGGCGCTGCGAAAGTCACCGGATGCGAGCGCCTCCTGCGCCCGCTCAAAGTCGCTCCGTTCACCGACAGCTAACTCGGTTGTGTCAATCGTGCTGGGGGGCGGGGTTGCTGGGCCGCTGGGGGCGTCGCCACCACCCAAAGTGCTGGTTTCACCCAGATTGCTAACGTCGCCGCCTTCCAGTTCAACCAAACGGAATTCCAGATCACCGATCCGGTTGGTGCCATCCGTGACCACACGATTGATCCGGTTCTCCAACTGTTCGGATTTCGCCGTCAGCTTTTGCAACGCAGCTTCGATCGCATCAATGCGTTCCAGCGGCGTGTTGCCACCCACGTTGGTGCCGGGCGCACCCGTGGTGGACAACTCGCGCTTTAGCCGCTGCACTTCGACAAACAGCACCGACAGTTCCTGGCGAATATCAGCCAACGTCTGATCATCGGCCTGGGCCATCACAGGGGCAACCCCACAGATCGACAATCCAATAAGTAGCGCGAGTATCCGTGTCATTTAGTCGTCCTTCAGTTACGCGCCCGCACCTGCCGAAATAACGGTGACTGCGCGACGGTTCTTGGCATAACATGCCTCGGCCGAGCAAACCTCGATCGGGCGTTCCTTGCCATATGTTAACGTGCGCAAGCGGCTGCCTGCAATCCCTTGTGAAATCAGGAACTCGGAAACCGCATTGGCGCGGCGAGCGCCCAGTGCAAGGTTATATTCACGCGTGCCCTGTTCATCCGCGTGGCCCTCGATGATGGCGGCATATTCGGGGTTGGCTTGCAACCATCCGGCCTGTGCCGTCAATGTTGCGCGTCCAGCGGGTGTCAGGGTGCTGGTGTCTACCGCAAACAGCACCCGATCCCCGATGGTTTGGTTGAAATAGGCGGGTGAACGCGGGTCCGACGCCGGATCGACCGGTGTCACTTGGCCTGTGCCAGTTCCTGTGCCTGAACCGTTTCCGGCCAGATTTCCCGGATTGGTGCAGGCCCCAAGGCCCAGTGCCGCAACGATGAGGATCGCTTTGTAAAGATGTGTCATGGGTTATCCCTTGCTCTGTTTTTGTTGGCTCGATTGCCGATTACATATCATCAAGCGCTCCGTTTGGGAACGCTGCTTCATTTCCCACATTCTGAAGGGTGCAAAACATATCTACTAAACTAGTTTAGTAGTTCTATTTTCCGCCCCCCACCCGCGTTTATTTCAACAATGGCGACCATGCCGGATCCGACGCGCCGCCGTCTGTTTTCACCCGACGCAAATTACGCCCGCTGATGTCGACTGAATATAGCCCAACCGCCCCGCCCTCGCCTGCGGTTTCGCGCATGAACATAATCACCCGACCATTCGGCGACCAGCTTGGCCCTTCATCCAGAAAGGATGCCGTCAGCAGGCGTTCTTCCGATCCATCCACCCGCATCACCCCGATGTGAAACCGGCCCTTGTTCTGCTTGGTGAAGGCCACCAGATCGCCACGCGGCGACCAAACCGGCGTGCCATAGCGCCCCGACCCAAAACTGATCCGGCGGGCATCCCCACCGTTTGCGGGCATGATGTATAGCTGTTGATTGCCCGACCGGTCACTTTCAAACACGATCTGTTTGCCATCGGGCGAAAAACTGGGCGCGGTTTCAATTGACGGCTCAGACGTCAGGCGCACAGGGGTGCCGCCACCGATGTTCATGCGGTAAATATCGGTATTGCCGCCCGAAGACAGTGAATAAACCACCGTTTGGCCGTTCGGCGAGAACCGTGGCGCAAAGGTCATGGTTCCCTCCTGATCCGCCAATGCACGGCGGCCAACGGACGCTACATCCAGCACGTAAATTTTGGGGAACCCCGTTTCATAGGACGTATACAGCACGCGGTCTCCCGTGGGTGAAAACCGCGGCGCCAGAACCAGCGATCGGCTGTCGGTCAAAAACTGCACATTCGCCCCGTCATAATCCATGATTGCCAAACGCTTCTTGCGGTCGTTCTTGGGGCCGGTTTCCGAAACGAACACCACGCGGCTGTCAAAATAGGCCCCCTCGCCAGTGATCCGGCTATAGGCTGCATCGGCCACCTTATGCGCCATGCGCCGCCAGCTGGTGGTGGTGCCGCCAAATTGCAGCCCCTCGCCCAATGGTGCGCCGGAAAACACGTCAAACAGACGGAACTTTACCGTCACCTTGTTGCCTGACACACTCACCGCCCCGACAATCAACGCCTGCGCATTGATCGCCTTCCAGTCGGCGTATTGCACGGGGCTGTCAAAATTGGTGACAGTGGAAATAAACGCATCCTTGGGGATTTCGCGGAACAAACCCGTGCCTGTCAAATCCGCCGCAACCACGCGGGCAATCTGGTTGGCAAATTCACTGCCTGCCGCATTTTCCGCGACAAAATCCGGCACCGCAAAGGGCAATGGCTCGATCACCCCGTCGGTGATTTCGATGCGTAAAGGTTCGGCTTGCGATTGTGTGGCCGCAACAAACGGCAACACGAAAAGCGCCGCCACTAGGGCCAATGCAGTCGTCATACGGTGTTTCATGTTCATTTGATCCTCATTTTTTCTGGATTAAACGTCATTTCGATCTCGCGCCAATGGGAATATTTTTCAATCGGCAACTTATAGCCACCTTTGGTGCAGCGGATTATTGCCCGTCGTGCTGCCTCAAACGCCTGTTTTGCGGCAGCGGATGATCCGCCCGATGACGAAAGCATACGGATTGATCCATTATCGGGTTTACCGTCTTTGCCCATAGTCATGGTCACAACGACAGTTGTTTGCAGCGCGTCGGTAGATAGCGATCCGACATTCCAGCAACTGGAAACAGCGACCCGCAATGCGTCCTTATCGCCCCCCGTCAGCGGCGGGCCGGTCGGGGCTGAGCTTTCCGCCTGTAGCGCCCGCAATGTATCGTCAATTGCTATATCCGCTGGCGCATCCTCCCTGCTACTGGTGGCGGGTTCTGCGGTTTCAACCGGCGGCGTTGGCCGTTTGGGGCGGGCCGAGGGGCGGGACGAACTGGTCGGAGCCGAGCTTGGCGGCTCGTCCGCTTCGGTCACGATCCGGTCGTTGGCCTCTTCGGGCGCGGTTGCTTCTGCGGGCTCAGTCTGGGGTTGGGCATCGCTGCTATCGATGGTTTGCTCGCGGGTCTCGTCCGCCACCTCGGTATCGGGCGGCGGTGCCTCGACAGGGGTCGGTGCCACACGCGGGGCCGGACGGGGCGATGCGGTTGTTGCGGGCGGGGCCAGCACGACGGGATTATCCTGCGCCGGAGGAGACACCACATCAGGCGGCGTTTCAACCACATCGGGCAAAGGCGATGGGGCTTCGACCACATCGGGGGCGACATCAGCGGGGGGCGGTGTTTCCTCGACCGGCGGCTTTGGCACCTCGGGCGGGCTTTCGACAACGGGTTGTTCGGGCGGTGTATCTGTGACTTCCGGCGCGGGCGGTGTCGGGATGGTCTGCGTAGCCTCGGGCGCCGGTTGCGGCGCACTTAGGGCGGCGAATTCTTCGGTGGAAATAATCGACACAGCAGATACCTCAATCGGATCATCTGGCGCACGCACAAACAGCCCGCCAATCATGGCCCAAGCCAACAAGGCCGCATGCCCGATACCAGATATATAGTGGCCCGTTGCCATCAGATTAGCCGCCACTGCCGTCTAATGTGGGCCCACCGGAATCCGTGACCAGACCGATATTGCTAAACCCACCCGCATTCAGCGCGCCCATAACCTTGGCAAAACTGTCATAGGGCAAAGCCCCGTCCGCCCGCAGATAGATCATCTTGCTGTCACGCTCCGCCGAAATCGCCCGCAGTTTCGGGATCAACTGATCCATACCGATTTCGGTTTCCTGCACCATGATCAACCCGTCCGCCGTTAGCGTAATGGTCAGCGGCTCTTCCTGTTCTGTGGGCAAGGCACTGGCCGCGGTTTCAGGCAATTCCACCGGAACCCCCACCGTCACCAACGGGGCCGCTACCATAAAGATGATCAACAACACCAGCATCACATCCACAAACGGCGTGATGTTGATCTCGCTCATCGCAGCCGCATTGCCACCGCGACGACGCCGACGTCGCCGCCCGCTCTGGTTTTTCTGGATGACGTTCGCCATATCAGCTGTCCAACTGACGGCTAAGGATCGTGGCAAACTCGTCGGCAAAGGCCTCGTAGCCCGAAATGATCCGGTCACTGTCTGACGACAGCTTGTTATAGAAAACCACCGCAGGGATCGCGGCCAACAGACCCAGCCCCGTGGCCAGCAACGCCTCGGCAATACCGGGCGCGACCACGGCCAGATTGGTGCTTTGTTGTTGGGCGATTTCGATAAAGGCATTCATGATGCCCCACACCGTGCCAAACAGCCCGACAAACGGTGCGGTGGAACCTACGGTGGCGATAAACGACATGCCGGTGTTCAACTTTTCCGCCTCTTTGGCGATCGCCACATCCATAGACCGGTCGATGCGCGACTGCGCGCCAGCAATCAGCCCGCCATCTTCGCGGTGCGATCTGCGCCACTCCATCATCCCAGCCGCAAATACCTTTTCGGCAGGGCCATCGGGGGAGGCACCGATTTTGTCAAACAATTCGTCCAGCGGCTCGCCGGACCAGAACGCCTGATCAAACACATCCGCCTCGGCCCGTGATTTACGGTAAGCGATCGTTTTGGTGATGATGATCGACCATGACCAGAACGAGGCCACCATCAACAAAAGCATCACTAATTTTACAGTAAGGGTTGCGCGCAAAAAAAGCGCCAAAAAGGAGAAATCAATCTCCTGCGCCATCGCAAGGGTCTCAGTTTCCATATGCCTGCTCTTTTTTGGTTGGCCACTCTAACGGCAGCTCTGATTAAAAGCAGATATAGGGGGTATTTCTTTGGAATGCTATCAAATGCACGTCATAACCCCGCGCTTGCAGGCGGGTTTGGGCGATTAATGCAACAATTGGCGGATATTTGCCGGCATTCTGGCCACTTGGCCGCCCTCCGACACCACAACAACCGTCACAACCGCATGAAAAATCGTTTGCGCGCCGCGTTTCACCACCTGATCCATGATCAGCCGCGCCCCCGTGACCTGTGTGACCTCGGTTTCCACCACCAGTTCATCGTCCAGATGCGCCGAGGCCAGATAATCCGCCTCTATGCGCCGCACGACGAAAACCTGCCCCTCGGCCTTCATCGCCCGCTGATCAATCCCCAAGCCCCGCACCCAGTCGGAACGTGCGCGTTCGATATACTTCAGGTAATTGGCGTAATAGACGATACCGGCCATGTCCGTATCCTCGTAATAGACGCGTATATCTAACCTATGTGTCATTCACTCGCCCCCATCCTCGCAAACAATCGCAACGCGTGGGATTTATCGCGTGCGGCCACCGGCATCACCGGATCATAGGCCGCAGTGATCAAGGCCGCAATCTCGGGGCGCAATATAACCGCGCCCCCATCTGGCAGCACCGCCAAAGGCGACTTTGTGGCAAACGCCGCCTCGCCCCACATCAAAATCGCCTGCACCGCTTGGCCCAGCGCCAATATGTCGGCCTGCATTTCCGCCATCACACCCGCCATCCGGATAAACACGAAACACGCCTGAATGCCGCCGTCATCCTCGAACCGGAAGGCGCGGTATTGGTTCGCATCCGCTGCCTTCAAACGCGCCACAACCCCATCCAGATCAGGGATCATCTCGCCCAGTTTGGGCACCTCCAGCAACTCGTCCCAATCCCGAAAAAAGAACATCATCAGGTTCGCACCCAATTCCATATCGGTCTCGGCCATCTTATGCGCGGCCAATGTCACCACCGCCTCGACCGCGCCCTTGACCACCGACAGGGTTTCCTCGTCCACACCAAACACCACCGGCACGATCGGGCGCCCCCAACGGGCAAAGGCATACTCCCCATCCGCACGCATAAAGTGCCGCTCAATTTCTTCCGGAATCATCTCATTTTCGTTCCACAAATATCCGCGCCGCAGGCATAGAATTTCTATCGCCCAACCTCAACCAAACAAATCCGTATTTGATTTCGGCGCTGCCATCCCCAAATGCGTCCACGCCTTGGCCGCCAGCATCCGCCCGCGCGGGGTGCGCTGGATCAGGCCTTGCTGCAACAGATAAGGCTCGATCACCTCTTCCAGCGCATCGCGGCTTTCCGACAGCGCCGCACACATGGTTTCAATCCCCACAGGCCCGCCTGCGTAATTTTCAGCAATCAACGTCAAATAGCGCCGGTCCGCCCCGTCCAGCCCCAAATGATCGACCCCCAACCGTGTTAACGCATTATCGGCCAAACCTTGCGACACCTTGCCACCAGCCTCGACCACCGCAAAATCCACCACGCGACGTAACAACCGCCCCGCAATCCGTGGCGTGCCACGGGCCCGTTTGGCGATCTCGCGGGCGCCCGCATCCTCGCATTGAACCCCCAGCAGACGCGCCCCGCGCACCACGATCTCGTGCAACTCGTCCTCGGTATAAAATTGCAACCGCACCGGAATACCAAACCGGTCCCGCAGTGGCGTGGTCAACAGACCCAGCCGCGTCGTCGCCCCGACCAACGTAAAGGGCTGCAATTCTATCCGAACCGTGCGCGCTGCTGGCCCCTCGCCGATCACCAGATCCAGCTCGAAATCCTCAAGTGCGGGATACAAAACTTCCTCGACCACAGGGTTCAACCGATGAATTTCATCAATGAACAACACATCATTGGCCTCAAGATTGGTCAATATCGCCGCCAAATCCCCCGCCTTGGCCAGCACCGGCCCAGAGGTCATACGAAAATTCACCCCCAGCTCGCGGGCCATGATCTGTGCCAACGTGGTTTTGCCCAAACCGGGCGGGCCATGAAACAACACATGATCCATCGCTTCCTTGCGCATCCGCGCGCTCTCGATAAACACTCGCAAATTGGCCCGCGCGTCGGCCTGTCCAATAAAATCGTCCAACACCTGCGGACGCAAGGCGCGGTCACGGTCCTCGGGTTGCGGATCGGGGCGCAATGTGGGGTCTGGTTCAGTCATGCGTTCAATCCATGTTCGCGTGTATGAAGGCGGTCCATCCAACTGTGTTCCCATTGTATCACCTCTTCAGGTTCGGCATCAGGGGTCAGCAGTTGCAATATGGAAAACCGAAAATGGATTGGGTCGCGCTCGGCAAGCCCGAGCGTAACACCCTGATCCCTTGCCACATGCTCCTGCCAGCGCCCCAACAGGTTGTCCACCCCGTAAGCAGAGCCGACATACCGCGCGCCATCGCTTTCATCAACAATCAGATAAATCCCCCGCCACTCGCGCAATCGCGCAGCCCAACTTGCAGGTAGCGATCTGATCATTGGGCCGGAGACGATGAAATCGTCCCAGTCAGCCGCAGGGGGGATCAGCAGGCTTTCCTCACTCAGCGCAATAATCTCAGCATCCAGGTTTTCTGCAATCCGCACATAGGCGCGCCCTGCTGGAACAGCAATCTGAATGCGCCCTTTGAAGCGCTGCAATGCATCCATCGGTGTCATTGTAAATTTGGTCTGGGTGCCGCCTCTTGGAATGTGGCGTCGTGGCGAAGTGTCCGTCGCCCCAAATGCATATTCTAATTCATCAAACCGCGGGTCCGCGTAAATTTCCTCGACAGGGCGTTCCTCACTACTCAGCTCACGTAGGCCAACAAACAACAGCTTACGGTCTCCTGTATGAACGAAAGTCGCGGCTAGAGGGCGCTTTATCAATGTTGCCGTCGCTTGCGGGCTATGGACGCTATTATATGCCTCAAACAGATCGGGGCGTTCACCCGCCAAATAGGGCAACATACGGCGAAGTTTTTGAATACTGGTCGTGTGTAAAATCATCGACACATCTTTGGGCGAAATCCCCTCCGCCTCCAGTAACGCATTGAACCCAAACGCCGTCATCACATCACCCCTTCGGTGCCAACAGTTTCAACGCCGCACGGATCAGCCCAGCCGTGTCCGCCTCTGGCATCTCACCCGCCGCCTGCGCCACCGCCCCTGCCGCGTCGCCTGGCCCATAGCCAAGGTTGGCCAGCGCCGATAACGCATCGGATTGAGCCGCCGCCGATGTAGGTTCCATCACTGGCGTAACCGCCTCAATCACCTCGACGTCTGCCGCCACGTCGCCCTGCGCCGCCACCAATGTGCCGCCTAACGCCATCGCCGCTGGCGCTTTGTCCTTCAACTCCAACACCACCCGTTGTGCGGTTTTCGGCCCCACGCCCTTGGCCACCTTGATCGCATTCACATCGCCCAGCGCCACCGCACGGCTGACCCCTTCGGCCCCCAATGCGCCCAAAATCGCCATCGACGCCTTGGCCCCGATGCCCTGAACCGACATCAGCAAGCGATGCCATTCCTTTTCCAACAATGTGGTAAACCCGAACAGTTGCAGATTATCCTCGCGCACCAGCAGCTCGGTGAACAGCCCCACCGCCTCGCCCACACTGGGCAGTGCCGCCATGGTGCGGTCCGACAGGTAAACGATATACCCGACCCCGCGCACATCAATCAGCACATGGTCGCTTGCGCGGTATTCCAACCGCCCTGAAATCTTGCCAATCATGCATTTGCCTTTCGTAACGCGGCCTCATATTGCCCCGCCGTCTGCACATGATGCGCATGACAAATCGCAATTGCCAACGCATCCGCCGCATCCGATCCGGCCAGATCAACCCCGGGCAGTTGCAAACGCACCATATGCGCCACCTGCCCTTTGTCGGCATGGCCCACACCCACAACCGTTTTCTTGACCTTGTTGGGCGCATATTCCCCGACGCTCAACCCCGCCTGCGCCGGCACCAGCATCGCAATGCCCCGCGCCTGACCCAGTTTCAGGGTGCCCGCCCCGTCCTTGTTCACAAATGTCTGCTCGACCGCCGCTGTTTCAGGGGCGAACCGCGCCATAACCTCGCTTAACTGCACATGCAGGGATAATAGGCGTGTCGCCAGATCATCGCCAGTTGAATGGCAAACCCCGTTGCCCACATGCGTCAGCCGCGATCCCGCCACGTCAATCACACCCCAACCAAGGTTTCTTAGCCCCGGATCAATCCCGATAACACGCATACTGCTCCTCACCACTTTCGGCTTTTGTTGCCTTTGCGCCACGATTAGCACGAAACGCGAACATTTGCCAAACAGAAACCAATAGGGGCCAAAATTAGGTGCGGATGTCGCTAAAGCCACTTTTGGGCGGAATTCGACATTAAGAACGTCAAAACCGACAGCCATATGTCGCAATTTTGACAAAGATTACAAAGTATTAACCGTGAGTTCGAGCTATGCGTAAAATGCATATTAGATATGCAATATCTTTATCTTGCTAGACGTTTCGCCACCCCCTAAGTGGCCTTTTAGAAACAACAGCATATCGCTGCATCAACAAAAGGATGACTATCATGGCTACTTATGAAAACACCCGTCTGCTGGTCGACGGTGCACGCGGTTCCGACCTCGGCATTTCGCGCGGCGTCTATCGCGTCACAACCTTTGTGACTGATCTGGCCCAAACATTCACCAAATGGAACAGTGCCCGCAAAACCCGCAAGGTACTGTCCAAATTGTCGGATTATGTGCTGGAAGACATCGGCCTGACCCGTGGCGACATCAGCTCGTTTTCGGCTGGACACACATTCCACTAACCGAAAGCAAACTGCATTTAACCTGAATCGGAATTCACCCTAAAAGTGGGCGGATTCCGATACTTTTTTTGCCTCGCATTAAATGCAAAGCGCTATAAACGAACAGACACAAACGAAAAACCGCGCCCAAACAGGCGCGGTTTTTTACGTTTGAAAAGAGCGCGTTTTCTTAACGTAGAACTGAATTGATTTGTGAGGCGACCCACTGCGTTACCGGATCGGCAGACATCCCGTAGGCGCCGACTTTTTCGATCGCGGTGCCCGCCTGCAGGCTTGCCACACGATTGTTGTATGTTGCCTCGCCCAGCTGGGCCAGCAGAAACCCTTTGAAAGCAAAGAACGCAACAAAGCAAAGAGCAATGCCTTTCCAGGGAAAGCGCGGCCCACTACGGCGCACTTTTGCGATGATCAAACCGTCATGGTTTACTGAGGTAACGTACCCACTGGCCAATTTACGGTGGCGCTTGTTGATGCGCTTCACACGTTTGCCAAAATCTTTCATATTCAAATCAATAGCCATGATATTCTCTTGCAGCTAGGCCCCCGCCATGTAGACAATATCGTGTCCAAATGTGGCGGAACTAAGGCGATTATGACAACATTGAGGTATTTCAGGCTGGTTACGTTGGGTCTTTTTGCAGCATTAGCGTCGTCCACTCAACAATCGCATCCCGTTGCACCAGATTAAATCCATTCCGTGCATAAACCTCGATTACCTCATCTGCTTGCTCGTTCAGAATGCCCGATAGAATCGCATAGCCCGCAGGCGCTATAGAATCGGCCATATCAGGGGCCAATCCAATCAACGGGCCTTTCAGGATGTTGGCGAATACCAGATCAAACGGCGCGGCGGCTTGCAACACAGGCGCGTCAAACCCCGCAGCCTCGACGCAAATCACCCGCCCCTCCAGATCATTGCACGCCACATTGGCCCGCGCCACATCCACGGCTTGGGCGTCAATATCGCTGGCCAGAACCGGATTTGGCCATATCCGCGCCGCCGCCATCGCCAAAACGGCGGTGCCACAACCAATGTCGGCCACGTTTTTACCAATAAATCCGCCGCGGGCCAAACTGTCCAAGGCCCGCAAACAGCCCAACGTGGTGCCATGATGCCCAGTGCCGAACGCCATCGCCGCCTCGATCAGCAACGCCACCGCCCCATCTGGCACGCGGTCCGCGTCGTGGCTGCCATAAACAAAGAACCGCCCCGCCTGCACCGGAGACAGCTCGCGCTTCACATGCGCCACCCAGTCCACTTCGGGCAGTTCCGACACCACAAAGGGTTTCGCGTCATACATTACCGCAAACAGCGCCAACCCCGCCTCGTCCGGTGGCTCGACAAAATACGCGCCAACCTCCCAAAGACCGGATCCATCCTCGACCTCGAACACCCCGACACCTGTGGGTTCCGGCATCAACCGCTCCAGCGCCTCGCCCAGCGCTTCGGCCGGTTTTTGTCCGGTTAGGGTGGTCAGGGCTGTGAATGTGGGCATGTCGTTCTCCGATATAACATTACTGGCGGCTTAGGCACGCAGATCAAGAGGGTCAAGCCTTACCCATTTTTGTTCCCTGGGATTCGCCGGTTCTCGCCTGAAACGATCTCCCAGATCGTTTCCAAGACGGCTGCAACTCCGCGCCGGAGGCATCAGGTCTTTAGCCTAGTCGGCTCCAATCACACAACTCACCCCCGTGCCGCCAATCCCGCAATAGCCTTGCGGATTTTTAGCCAGATACTGCTGATGATAGCCTTCTGCGTAATAAAACGTGGGCGCGGCCTCTATCTCGGTCGATATAGCCCCATACCCCGCCGCCGCCAAAATAGGCGTGAATTTGTCACGGCTCGCCTTGGCCAACGCCGCCTGTTCATCCGAATAGGTATATATCCCCGACCGGTATTGCGTGCCACGATCATTGCCTTGGCGCATGCCTTGGGTCGGGTCATGCCCCTCCCAGAACACCCGCAGCAAATCCTCATAGGACACGACTGCGGGATCATAAATCACCCGCACCACCTCGTTATGCCCAGTCTGCCCGCCGCAGACCTCTTGATAGGTCGCGTTCGGGGTAAACCCGCCCGCGTAGCCAACCATCGTCAGCCAAACCCCGTCAATCTGCCAGAAAATCCGCTCCACACCCCAAAAACAGCCCATGCCGAACATCGCCTGCTCCATGCCATCGGGCACAGGGGCTTTTAGCGAGCGCGCCGTTAGAAAATGCGCCTCTGCCGTCGGGATTGCATCTGTGCGCCCTTGCAGGGCGTTTTCGGCTGTAACAGTCTTGGCCTTAAACATTCTGAATTCCTTTTATTCCGCCGCGACATATCCGCGTGAAAACCGTGTCTCGTTGCCCTTTTCGGGATGACGCGGGATCATCAGCGCCAACATCAGCGACACCAGCGCCATCCCCGCCGCCAGCCCAAACACAGCCCCCGGTGATGTAACCCACAAATACCCCAATAGCGCCGGTAAAAATACCGCCGAAATGTGGTTGATAGTAAACGCCACGGCGGCAGTGGGCGCAATATCCTGCGGGTCGGCGATTTTCTGAAAATAGGTCTTTAACGCGAACGCCAGTGCGAAAAACATATGGTCAATCACATAAAGCGTCGCCGCCAGCACCACCCCCCAGCCAAAATAGAATATCCCGCCATATAATGAAAACACCACCACCAGCCCGACATATTCAAATATCAGCGTGTTACGCTCGCCAAATCGCCCAACCGCACGGCCCATCATTGGCGCGAACACCATGTTGGCGATCAGATTAATCAGGTATAACGCCGTGATCTCATGCACCTTGAAGCCGAACTTCTCGACCATCATGAAACCAGCGAACACCACGAAAATCTGGCGGCGTGCCCCGGCCATGAATTGCAGCGCATAGTATAGCCAATAGCGCTTGCGCAGGATCATCTTTTTGACTTGCGGATGCGGCGCCTCGAACTGCGGGTAAGCCACCAGCGCGAATATTGCCACAAGGGCGGTAAACCCGCCCGACACCATGTAAACAAAGTTATAACCCAGATCGAACCGCTGCCAAGTCAACACGATCAGCACATAGGCGATCAGTGTCGCGGCTGATCCCGCCGCCACGATCCAGCCCAGCGTTTGCGGGGCTGTTGCCTTGTCGATCCATTGCAATTGCAGCGACTGGTTCACGGTTTCATAATAGTGGAACCCGATGGACGACAGCATAGTGATGGTCAAAATCCCGCCCAATGACGGGAATTGCGCGGTCATCGCTGTGGCCACCCCCAACAGCACCAGCATCACCAAGCCCAACACCTGTTCGCGGATAAATACGATCAACGCAATCACCCCGATTGCCAAAAACCCCGGGATTTCACGGATCGAATGCAGCCAGCCGATTTCGACACCGGTAAATCCAGCCTCTTCAATGACAAAGTTGTTCAAAAGCGCCGACCATGTTGAAAACGCCACCGGCATCGCCGCCGACATTAAAAACAACAGGAAAATCGGGCGTCGCCAAAACGGCAATGCGTCGGCCTGCGCCAGTGTTACTCGGGTGGGGTGCGTTTCCATGTCCCACCCTTAGGCGGATTATTTACATTTCACCAGTATTGCTTTTGTGATCTATATCAAGGAACATAATCACAAATCAGAATATGTCGCGTGCAACAGTAAACACCCCGAGGCCCAAATGGATATTCTGCCCCTTGTAGAACGAATTGGTGAAAATCCGACAGGCGCGCTGTTCGGGCTGATCACGGGCGTGATCTTCGGCGTCGCGGCGCAACGCTCGCGGTTCTGTCTGCGCGCCGCCACCATCGAATTTGCCCGTGGCCGGATGGGGCCGTCGATGACGGTGTGGTTGCTGACCTTTTCAACGGCGCTGGTCTGGGTGCAGGGCGCTAATCTTTTGGGCATGATGCGGGTCGAAGAAGCCCGCATCATGGCGATCACCGGCTCTTGGTCCGGTGCAATCATTGGCGGGTTGGTGTTTGGCGTCGGCATGGTGCTGGCGCGGGGCTGTTCGGGCCGCTTGCTGGTGCTGGCCGCCACGGGAAACCTGCGCGCCGTTGTGTCGGGGCTGGTGTTCGCCGTTGTGGCACAGATGAGCCTGCACGGCTGGATCACCCCGTTTCGCAACTGGCTGGCCTCATTGTGGATCACCGCCGATGGCCACAACATGAACCTTTTGACCGAATTGCGCCTGCCCGACTGGGGCGGCTTTGCCTTGGGCGTCGCGTTAGCGGGCGTCGCCCTTTATGAGGCGCGGCGCAACCAGATGAGCATCATGCGTCTGGTCTTTGCCTCGGGCGTCGGCTTTGCGGTCGCGGTTGGCTACCTGCTGACCTTTGCGCTGTCCGAAGTCAGCTTTGAGCCGGTCACAGTTGCCAGCGCCACTTTCACCGGACCATCGGCCAGAACACTTATGTTCCTGCTTGATAATACCGCGGTCCTTGAATTCGATGTCGGCCTTGTGCCCGGTGTGTTCTTGGGGTCGTTCATCGCCTCGATGTTGGCCCGCGAATTCCGCTTTCAGGGGTTCGAGAACGAGGCCAACATGCGCCGCTCGATGACGGGGGCCGTTATGATGGGCTTTGGCGGCATGCTGGCGGGCGGCTGTGCGATTGGCAACGGCGTCACGGGGGCATCCATTCTGGCAGGCACCGCATGGCTGGCGCTATTTTGCATGTGGATCGGCGCGATGGTGACCGATTATCTGGTCGACCAGCGGCGGGTGGGCCTGCCTGCCTAGACGTTGGCCTGTTATTTCAACTTTCGAAGGAAGACAAAGAAAAGTGCCGGCAACAAAATACCACCAACGAGTCCGCCGTAAATATGCGCGTCAAATTGAGTGGACGCACCCGGGATAAACAAAGATATTCCAAAAATAATCGAAATGACCGAGCCCAAAAACCCCCATGCAGCCACAAGGAAGCAGGCTGCTGACAACACTTGTGTTATGGCTAATATCCATACCCTTTTCTTGGAATTGCCGGATTTATCCAGTGGTCTGTCGTTCAAAATTTTACCTCTACAATTGGAACACTTAAGCTACAAAAAACTCTGCGGATCAATGTCTATCGCCACCCGCACGCTATTAGGCACCCTGAACTGCGCCACCCATGCCTTGATCGCCGCTTGCAACGCCACCCCCTTGTCGGCCTTGATCAACAGGCGCACCCGATGACGCCCCCTGATCCGCGCAATCGGCGCTGGCGCTGGCCCGAACACTTGCGCTGACACGGCCCGCAACGGTCCATCGCGGCGCGCCATATCTGCCGCCAGATCAAACACCACGGCGGCATCCTCGCATGATAAAATGATCCCCGCCATCCGCCCATAGGGCGGCACGCCAGCCGCCTCGCGTTCCCGCGCCTCGGCCTGCCAGAACGACTCCTCGTCACCTGACAAAATAGCGCGGATCACGGGGTGGTCAGGCTGCGTGGTCTGCAACAGCGCCAGCCCCTTTTTCTCGACGCGCCCCGCCCGCCCTGAAACCTGCCGCATCAGCTGGAACGTGCGCTCGGCCGCCCGCATGTCGGACCCTTGCAGGCCCAGATCAGCATCCACCACCCCGACCAAGGTCAACAACGGGAAGTTATGCCCCTTGGCCACCATCTGGGTGCCAATAATAATATCACAGCCCCCCGCCGCTATTCTTTCAATCTGCTCTTTCAGCGCCCGTGCGGATCCGAACAAATCGGACGACAACACCGCCACGCGCGCGTCAGGAAACAGCGCCGCCACCTCTTCGGCCAACCGCTCCACCCCGGGGCCAACCGCCGCCAGCTTGCCCGCGACTTCGCAGGACGGGCACACTTCTGGCATCGGTTTGGTCTCGCCACACTGATGGCACATCAGCCGCTTTTGAAACCGGTGCTCTACCATCCGCGCATCGCAATGATCACAGCCAATCTGGTGCCCGCACGCCCGACACACCGTAGTCGGCGCATAGCCCCGCCGGTTGATGAACAGCATCGCCTGCTCGCCCTGCGCCACCCTTGCGGCCACCGCATCGCGCAAGGTCGGCGATATCCAACGCCCCATCGGAATATCCTCAACCCGCAGATCAATCGCCCGCAACTCCGGCATCACCGCCGCCCCGTATCGCGCCGTCAATTCCAGCCGCTTATACTTGCCCGCCTCGGCATTGGCCCATGTTTCCAGCGACGGCGTGGCCGAGGCCAGCACCACTTGGGCTGAACACAGGGATGCGCGCAAAACCACCATATCGCGGGCGTTATACAGCACACCCTCTTCCTGCTTGTAGGAAGTGTCATGCTCCTCATCGACCACTACCAACCCCAAATCGCGGAACGGTAAAAACAGCGCTGATCGTGCCCCGACCACCAGTTGCACCGCGCCTTCACCCGCCATTTTCCACAAACGACGACGCTCGGTCATGGTCACGCCCGAATGCCACTCGCCGGGCTTGGACCCGAACCGCGCCTCGACCCGTTTCAAAAACTCCGCCGTCAGCGCGATCTCGGGCAACAGCACCAGCGCCTGCCTGCCCTGCTTCAAACACTCGGCCACCGCCTCCAGATAAACCTCGGTTTTGCCCGACCCGGTGACCCCCTTTAGCAAGGTGGTGCCATAGACACCGCGGGCGACATCGCGGCGCATCACCTCCGCCACCTCGGCCTGATCCGGCGTCAATTCCACCCCGCTAAAATCCGCGTCCAGCGGCGCATAGGGCAAATCGCGCGGGCTGTCTTCTTCCCGAACCACACCTTGCTTGACCAACCCCTTGATCACGCTTGATGATACCCCCGCCACCTCGGCCAACTCACCCAAGGTAAACGACAAACCGTCGTAATCCCCCAGCGCCTTGATCACCCGTCGCCGTGCGTCCGTCGCCCGATCCGGCTCGCCCACGCCCAGCCGGTAAACCTTGCGCATCATCGGTGAGTCCCCCAACCCCGGCGCACGGGTGGCAAGGCGCAACATCATCGACATCGGCGTCATGGTGTAGGCGGCAGCGCGGGTTAAAAACCCCTGCAATTCATCCCGCATCGGCGCCACATCCAGCACGCGGATCACCGAACGCGCCTTTTTCAGATCAAACCCGCCACGCCCCTTGCCCCAAACCACGCCAATCACCTTGCGCGGCCCCAGCGGCACCTCGACAAACGCGCCCGCCATGCAGCCACCTTCGGGCGCTTTATAGTCCAGCAGCCGATCAATAGGTTGTGAAGTTAGAACAGCAACCAGTATACCTTCGTCAAAAAACCCGTTATCAGACATTTGTTACCTCGTCATTTTGGGCTTTTCCGCCCCAAATGTTTGCGCTAACAGTAGTGGAACATCGCAAAGCACATGCAAGGAATTCGTAAATGCAATTTTTCATAGACACCGCCGAAGTCGAAGACATCAAAGAACTAAACGATCTGGGCATGGCCGACGGCGTCACCACCAACCCGTCCCTGATCATGAAATCGGGCCGTGACATTCTGGAAGTCACCAAGGAAATCTGTGGCATCATTGACGGACCGGTATCCGCCGAAGTCGTGGCGATGGACGCTGAAAATATGCTCAAAGAAGGCCGCAAACTGGCCAAAATCGCCGATAACATCGCGGTTAAGGTCCCGCTGACATGGGCCGGCCTGAAAACCTGCAAGGCGCTGTCATCGGACGGCATCATGGTCAACGTCACCCTGTGCTTTTCGGCCAACCAGGCGTTGCTGGCTGCCAAGGCAGGGGCGACATTCATTTCGCCGTTTATCGGGCGTCTGGACGACATAAACATTGATGGCATGGACCTGATCGCCGACATTCGCACGATCTATGATAATTACGGTTTCGAGACCCGCATTCTGGCCGCCTCGATCCGCTCCGTCAACCACATGACGCAAGCCGCCCTGATCGGCGCCGATGTCTGCACCGCCCCGCCCGCTGTGATTAAGAAAATGGCGGACCATGTGCTGACCGACAAGGGGCTGGAAGGCTTCATGAAGGATTGGGCCAAGACGGGGCAGAAAATTCTGTAAACTCTCAGCTTGCTTTTAAAGCACCATGAATATTCACCCGTCTACCAATGCAGCAATCGCCAGAGGTAGACGGGACTTTCTTTCCAATGGCAATGGCTGCTTTGGGCCGGTCGAAGTTTTTACCCCACTAGAAAGCTAGCCTCTGACAAGAGTGTCTTCACTTGCTGAATAATCGCTTGGACTTTCTGGGCCTCATCTTGGGCGGTTCGAAAGGTTTCTTGGTCGAAGTATGCCTTCTCGTGCAGCAAATCACGACGCAGGTTTCGAAACTCTTTCAATGAATTGAAGAGATCAACGTCATCAACGCCTAGAACCACTAACTTCTTCTCGTAGGTGCCTCTATCGACTTTTTTGTACGCTGCGGCCCCACGATGCTTAACGATTAAAAGATGCAAAATTGCCTCCAGCCACATGCCTGAGAAGGTAATGTACACCAAGGCGCTCTTGAAGCTTGTCTGATCTGGATCCAGCGTTTTTATCCAGCCTTCCCCATCCGGCCGGGGCTGAAGCCCTTTCTCTAGGTGCTCCTCC
>NZ_JBSMEZ010000168.1:0-3421 GCF_056498605.1 Profundibacter sp. | reverse complement strand
GCTTTCCCCACGTGGAGCCGCTGTTTATCGAACGTGTCTACCGTGATACCGATGGGGCTGCTGTGTGGTGTGATGTGTTGCAATCCGCCGCCACCGAGACCTGCACAGACATCGCCCGCTTAGCGCTGGATGATGCTTTGCTGTGGATAAACGAAAACTACGGTACCGCCCTGGAAGCGCTACGCTGGGGCGATGCGCATCAGGCGACGCATGACCACCCAGTGCTGGGCAATGTGCCGGTGTTAAAGTGGTTC
This sequence comes from Profundibacter sp., assembly GCF_056498605.1. NCBI lineage: Bacteria > Pseudomonadati > Pseudomonadota > Alphaproteobacteria > Rhodobacterales > Paracoccaceae > Profundibacter > Profundibacter sp. Next base: position 3,167 of record NZ_JBSMEZ010000168.1, on the reverse strand, counting down.
GTCAACATCCGCCAATCCACCTCGGGCGGTGATAACACCCTGCAACGGGGCCGCACCAGCGGGGCCGGTCCAAACCCGTTTTATAACGTGCATGGTGCGGGGTATCGCGGGGTTTACGACTTTGCCGATCCGGACAGTTCGGTGTTTGTCATTTCAACGGGGCAGTCTGGTCACCCGCTGTCGCGGTTCTATGATAATCTGGGCGAACTCTGGCGGCGTGGTGAATACATCCCGATGTCGCTGGACCCTGAACTGGCCCGCGCGGCGGCGGCGGGTGTGACTGTGCTGGAACCTGCCACTCCATAAGTCACTTTTAGCCGCGGTCATGCGGCGCATCCAGATCCATCACTGGCCCAAGCGGCACAATGCCGGTCGGGTTCACCGTGTCGTGGCTGGCGTAATAGTGGTTCTTGATGTGATCCATATGCACCGTGGCAGCGACGCCTGAGTGCTGATACAGATCACGGACATAGTTTGACAGGTTCGGGTAATCCGCGATGCGTTTCAGGTTGCATTTGAAATGGCCGACATAGACCGGATCAAACCGTACCAATGTGGTGAACAGGCGCCAGTCTGCTTCGGTCAGGTTTGTGCCTGTCAGGTAGCGGTTCTGTGACAACAGCCCCTCAAGCCAGTCCAGCGTTTCAAACACTGGCACCACGGCTTCCTCATACGCCGTTTGGGTGGTGGCAAAGCCGGAGCGGTAAACCCCGTTGTTCAAAGTGCTGTAGACACGGGCGTTGAACTCGTCGATTTTGCCGCGCAACGCCTGCGGGTAATAATCGCCTGCAATCGCTCCGACACCCTCAAACGCACTGTTAAACATGCGGATGATTTCCGAGGATTCATTGCTGACGATGGTCTGGTTTTTCTTGTCCCACAGCACCGGAACCGTAACGCGGCCGCTATAGGTCGGATCGGCCGCAGTATAAACCTGATGCAGAAATTCGGCATTATTGACCGGATCGGCAACCACCCCGTCGCCTGCATGAAAGGTCCAGCCATCACCGCGCATATACCAGTTCACCACCGACACAGGGATCATATCCGCAAGCCCCTTTAGGTTGCGAAAAATCATTGTGCGATGTGCCCAAGGACAAGCATGCGAGATGTAAAGATGATAGCGGTTCGCCTCGGCCTTGAACCCAGGCACACCACTTGGCCCTGCAGACCCGTCCGCGGTTATCCAGTTTCGAAAAGAGGCATCTTTTCGTTTGAAATGCCCGCCGGATGATTTGGTTTCATACCATTGATCAACCCATTTTCCATCCTGTAGCAATCCCATGATGCGCTCCTTGTTAGCAAGTCTCGTTTAATTGAATTCATCTGACGACCCAAACGCCTTTGAAAACAAACGCTGCCTGGGGCCGCCAGATGAATGAAATGAATCCGGTTGAACGAGACACGCTCCTAATGTGCCGGTTTGATAAATGTGCCGTTGTTCAAGTCACTGACCGCCTGTTTCAGCTCATCGCGGGTGTTCATCACAATTGGCCCGTGCCATGCAATCGGCTCATTCAATGGAGCGCCTGAAATCAGCAAAAACCGGATGCCATCCGGCCCTGCATGCACAGTCACCTCGTCGCCGGTGCCAAACTGGATCAGGGTGCGATCACCTGACAAATCGCGGATGTTCAGCTCTTCACCCAACACCTCTTTTTCAAGCAACACCCCCTTAGGCGGGGCCGCATCGTCAAACCGTCCCGCCCCGTCAAACACATAGGCAAAGGCGTGGCGGTAGGTATCAACCTTGAAGGTCTTGCGAACCCCCGCTGGCACAAAAATATCCAGATATTGCGGGTCTGCCGCGATGCCATCAACCGGCCCGCGCTTGCCCCAGAATTCGCCAATAATAATGCGCACCTGTGTGCCGTCGTCATCAATGATTTCGGGAATATCCTTGCCCTCGATGTCCTGATAACGGGGCGCGGTCATTTTCAGGCTGGCAGGTAGATTGGCCCACAGTTGAAACCCGTGCATCTGCCCCTGTGCGTTTCCTTTGGGCATTTCCTGATGCATGATACCTGATCCTGCCGTCATCCATTGAACAGCACCTGCCCCCAGCGTGCCCTCATTATTCAGGCTATCCTTATGCGTCACGCTGCCTGTCAGAACATAGGTGATGGTTTCAATGCCACGGTGCGGATGCCACGGAAATCCGGCGGCGTAATCCTCGGGATTTTCATTGCGAAAATCATCAAACAGCAGATAAGGGTCAAACTTATCCGGATTGTGAAACCCGAAGGCACGGTGCAGTTTTACACCCGCGCCCTCGATCGTAGGCTGTGCAAGTGTTGCAGATTTTACTGGCCTGAATGACATCTGATACCCTCGGCGTATGTCCTGTGTGTATCTGCCAAATATAGATCGGTGCGATTAGGCAAAGATACAGCGACAACTACACATGTATCGTGCGCAAATGCGCAAGCGCTTACATATCGCGGTAGTGCTTTTCTTGGCGTGCAGTCCAAAACACCTGCACCACAAAGCCGTCCTCATTCTGGTCTTCGCCCGTCACTACGCCCTCTTGAAACAGCCACGCGCGTTTGCGCCCGTCCGCAAAGGGGATCAACAATTCACGCTCGGTTTTCGGGTCGGTCAGGTTGGCCGAAATCGCCGCAAGCAGTTCATCCAGCCCCTGCCCCGTGATCGACGAAATGGCGAATTTATCATCGTGACGCGCGGCTTTTTCGACCATCGCAGCCTGATCATCCGCAGGTAGCAAATCCAGCTTATTCCAGACCTCGATCATTGGTGCATCTTCCGCCATGCCCAACTGCTCCAGAATACTCGCCACATTGCGGGCTTGTTCATGGGTGTTGGCATGTGAAATATCGCGCACATGGATCACCAGGTCGGCGTCCAGCACCTCTTCCAGTGTGGCGCGGAAGGCGGCGACCAACTGGGTTGGCAGTTCCGATATAAACCCCACGGTGTCGGACAGGATAATTTCCTGCCCCGAAGGTAATTCAACACTGCGCATGGTCGGATCCAGCGTGGCGAACAACATGTCCTTGGCCATCACCTTGGCCCCCGTCAACCGGTTGAACAGGGTGGATTTACCCGCGTTGGTATAGCCAACCAGCGCCACCACCGGAAACGGCACCTTCTTGCGCGAGGCGCGGTGCAATTCGCGGGTTTTCACCACTTTGGACAATTGGCGTTTG
>NZ_JBSMEZ010000167.1:0-11357 GCF_056498605.1 Profundibacter sp. | reverse complement strand
CCTTGAGAGTGTTACTCGATGCCTTCGTGGCAAAACACCCACATCTAGCAGACAGCATTTGTTCGGATCAGGGTATTCGATTGATGAATGTTGATAGCCAGATAGCAGCGCATGTTCTGGAGCACTTCACCAATCAGGGAATTCCAGTGTTATGTGTCCATGATAGTTTTATCGTAAATCATGAACTTACACAGGAACTAACCAAGGTTATGAAAAGCGCAACCCGCGCCTACATCGGCGGCTCACTAGCGGTCTCCCAAGACCATCCGAGCCTCGACCAGTATCTGGCCACCTCGGCTGATCACACCGTAAACGGGTATTGGTCAATAAGGAACCCACCACAAAGGACGGCTGGCTATCGGGGGCGGGGGGAGCGGTTTCTGGGGCGCTAGTGCGGGGTGTAGTGTGGGGTGTTATGGGTGCTGCTCTTCCATTACTTATACCTATTCCCCCTCCCCCCAGATACAGGGGCACTTATTGGGGCACTTTAGCTACCAGACGACCCCACCGGCCCTTATTCAACTGTTCGAAAGGTGCTGGCTGGGACGGTAGGATTCGAACCTACGATCTGCGCTACCAAAAAGCGTTGCCCTACCACTAGGCCACGTCCCAACTGGAGCGTTTTACATTTCTCTAAATCAAATATCGAAAATTCACCCAACTCTGGGGGGGGAATTCTGATTCAGGTTAGATGCAAATTGCTCTGGCGGGTAGATACGATGCTGGCAATGACTCTTCAAGCCCCGAAATGGGAAAAATATCCAACCATTTGTGCTATTCTTCTAATGCGTCCCGGTTTAGCAAGTCGTTTGCACTCGTATCTATCCGTTCGGCCTCGATCATACGTTCCAGTTCCTGATCGCTTGAGGATCCCACGTTCTCGACCGAGTTATCTGTATCTTGCGCAGGGACGCGTTGTTTTTTGCCTTTGGCAGCTGCTGGAGATGTTTTTGCAGTTTTGCGGGTTGGCTTTTTGGCCTGCTCCAGCAGGGCTGCCCTGATTTTCCGGATCGACTCGCCGCGGGCAAGTGACAGGTCGCTTTCGTGCTGGTCGAACCATGCCGAAACGCGCAATGTTACGCTGTCTTTGCTGGCGGATTCGATCCAGACGCTAGGGGCAGGGGTTTCAAGCACGAAAGGCAGGGATTGTAACGTGTCCAGCACGATGCGGCGTTGCTGTTTCAGGTCTTTGCCAGCGTCAATGGTTTGATCAAAGTGAAAACGGCGGGATTTATTGCGGGTGTAGTTGATGATGCGGCTTTTGAACACGGTCGCGTTGGGGATGCGGATGTGGTTGCCATCTAGCGACAACAGGATTGTCGCGCGTGATGTCAGACGGATCACCTTGCCCATATCGCCGTTGATTTCGATCAGATCATTGGGCCGGAACGGTTGGCGCATGGACAACAGGATCGAGGCGATAAAGTTCTCAACCGTGTCGCGAACTGCAAAACCAATCGCCAGACCAATAATCCCGGCGGCCCCCAGAATGGTCGATAACAACGCGGTGGCGCCGATGATATCAAGCGAAACAACGACGGCGGCGATGATTGCGGACACACGGATAACCTGCCGATAGATATCGGCAATAAAGGCGTTCGGCGCGATCCGGTTCCACGGTTGTTTGCGTCGTGCGATGAAAAATCCGATGAATACGATCAGCGCGAAAACCACCAGCGCCACCATCGCCAGCGGCAAAAAGGCGGCGGCTTGTTGTATCCGCGTCCAGAACCGCTCAATCGCGGGGTTCAGGCGTTCAACCAGATCAGTGGTTTCGGTGACGTTGTTTTCAATGGTGACTACGCTGTCAACCCTGCTAACCAGTTCCCCGAGCCGCGAAATTGCATCCCCGTCAAGGGCCGTGCCGTTGAGCGAAACGATGCCCGAGGACACCGTAACGGTGACGTCATCATAGCCATCCAGCTCGCCCAGAATGTCGCGGATACGCACCGCGATGGCGGCGTCCTGCTGGGCGCTGTCCTCAACCTCGATTGTGCCGGTAGGCTGGGCTTCACCGCTGTCTTGGGCATAGGTTGGAAGGGACAGGAGCAGAAGGATAAGTAGACTTTTGATCAGGCGCATCGGGAAAATCCGTTTGTTGAAATTTGACACAGCTTAACCGCGTCAAATTCGCAATGCCAGTCAGATAATCCAGACCTATAGCGGATTGTCCTAGATCGTTTGGTCGTAATCACCCACGCTGGGTTCGGTCCGGATCACAGCGTCAATATCCTTGAAAATGGTCCGCATTTCGGCGTCGCTTTCGGGACTTTCACAGACCACCACCAGATTGGGTGTATTGCTTGAGGCCCGCACCAGCCCCCACGCGCCATTGTCCAGAATGACCCGCGCACCGTTCACGGTGACAACTTGGAATATTTTGCGCCCTGCGATGCTGCCGCCGTCCTTATGTAATTGCACCAGCTTGGCCACCAGCCGTTCCAGCACATCATATTTTTCCGTGTCGGAACAATAGGGCGACATGGTTGGGGTGGCGAATGTTTGCGGCAGGGCACGGCGCAGGTCGGACATGGATTTATCCGGATTGCGATCCAGCAATTTGCAGATTTCAACGGCAACGCGCATGCCGCAGTCGTAACCACGGCCAATCGGTTCAGCCAGAAAATAGTGGCCGGATTTTTCAAACCCCGCCAGTGCGCCAAGTTCCTTGACGCGGCGCTTCATGTGGCTGTGACCGGTTTTCCAGTAATCAGCCTTGGCGCCGTATTTTTGCAATTCGGGATCGGATGCAAACAGGCCGGTTGATTTCACGTCCGCCACGAAGGTTGAATCCGGATACAGCTTCGCATAATCCCGCGCCATGATCACGCCAACCTTATCGGCAAATATTTCTTCGCCCGTATCATCAACCACGCCGCAGCGGTCCCCGTCACCATCAAACCCAAGCGCAAGGTCCGCGCCGGATGCTGTGACAGACGCAGACATATCATGCAGCATTTCCATTGCTTCGGGGTTCGGGTTGTAATGCGGGAAGGTGTAGTCCAGCTCGTTGTGGGATGGCACGATTTCAACGCCGATGCGTTTGAACACCTCGGGCGCAAAAGCCGAGGCGGTTCCATTACCGGTGGCGCAAACCACCTTCAACTTGCGACTCATTTGGAAGTCGCCAACCAGATCGTCGATGTAGGCGTCCATCACCCCGTCAACAAATTCGTATTTGCCGCCCTCATGGGCCAAACCGCGGCCACCCAGCACAATATCTCGCAGCTCGTTCATCTCGTCAGGGCCGTGGGTCAGCGGGCGCTCAAATCCCATTTTGACACCGGTCCAGCCGTTTGGATTGTGGCTGGCAGTAACCATTGCCACGGCAGGCGCGTCCAGATGGAACTGGGCAAAATAGGCCATTGGCGACAGGGCAGGGCCGATGTCTTTGACGTGGATTCCGGCCTGCATCAGCCCCAGCATCAGCGCGTTTTTAATCGACAGGGAATAATCGCGGTAATCATTGCCAACAGCGATCACCGGCTCGATCCCGTGCTGGCGCATTTGGGTGCCCAGACCCAGGCCAAGGGCAGTGATGCCTGCTAGATTGATATCATCAGGGTATTTCCACCGCGCGTCATATTCGCGGAATCCGGTCGGGGTGATCATTGGATCACGCAGAAATTCCCAAGTGTTTTCGCGGACTTGCTGGATTGGTTTCTTCACGGTTCTATCTCGCTATTGGCTATGATTTCCGGATATTACGCTGATACCTGTTCGCGCAAGATTGACGCGGTCAATGACATCATCAGATAGGCGCCGGCAAAGATCAGGAACGCCAGAATGGTGTTCTCGAATTTGCGCGGATAGGTGGCCTCGTCCGGCGGTATCGGGCTAACTCCGAGCGACAAGTAACGGGTCTGCCGGTTGGCTTCGATGCGGGCGGTTTCAAGCTGCTGTAAAGCGGCCTGCATCATCAGATTTCGGGTTTCCAGATTGGCCTGCGAGACCGCCAATTCACTGGTGACCCGCGCCAGAGATTCGCCGTTAGATGTGCCTGCCGTTAATTCGGCATAGTATCCGGCAATCTTATTCTGGAGGGATGCTATCTTGCGTTCGAGCGGCTCTACTTTGGCAGGATTGGGTCTTGCATTGGATTTCAATTCCTCAAGGGTCAGCTCGTCCTGAACCAGAACTTGCTCAAGCGCTGAAATTTTGCTTGTCAGCAGACTAATAGCCACATCACTGCTAATAATGTTGGATTGTTCCTTCAGATCGATAACCCGTTCCTGAGCGGCAAGCATTTCCTTTTCCGCATCCTCATAGCTTTGGCGCGCCCCTTTCATCTGATCTGCGCGCAAGCGGGTTGTCATATGGTCAACCTGATCTTCTGCATATGAAATCAGGGCATTGGAATAGGCCGCGCTTACATCGGGATCAGCGGCGACGACCTCCATTTTGATGATACCTTCGGTCGGATCATAACTGATGTTAACACGGCGCTGGTATAGCTTGTATGCGGTCTCGTTGGTGGCGTCACTGGCAAGCCGCTGGATAGGATCGATCCAGTCTTGGGCGAAATGGGCCTTATACCCGAGGTCGTCATTCAGGCGTAGCATTGCTTCGCGCGATTGCAGATAACTTTGCACAGCTATGGAATCTTGCGAGGTCGCAAGGCCTGTGCCGCCAAACAGGCTACCAATCCCGCTGCCCGCCCCCTGAGCATTCGCCTTTTGGATGACAAACTGGGATTTGGTTCCATACATCGGGGTGGCGATTGCATAGTAGTAATAGCCAACCAGAAGTGTGGGCAACAAAACAAAGAAGGCCAGCCGCGACAAAAGCAGCGTCAGTTTTTTGCGGCGCCGTTTGGCAATATCGCGCTGGATGGCAATAATTTCTTTGGCGCGAGCACCCGCCGTGTCCACCTCGGTTGATGGCAGATTGGGCTGGCCAGTTGGGACGGTTTGTGGCAATTGCGGCTGGGTTTCCTGCGGCGCTCCATCCGCAACAACCAGTTCCAACATGTTTGCCCGTTGAAACGGATCAACGCCTTTGGCCCGCAAAAGGCGGACCGCGTCAAAATCGGATGTCGGTGCCAGGCCGTATTTCTGCGCCACACGCCGCGCCATGCGCAATTGTCGCCCGGTCAAACCTTCTTTGCGGATGTCATCGATGCTTTGCTCGGTTGCGACCTCGCGAGCGTCCGACACGTCACTGCCTATTGCATCCTGCACTGCTTGCGCAGTTGCTGCCGCCGCGGGAGCAGCACTGAGCGACCCGCTGCGGCGGATACGATATTTTTTGGCTTTAGGCTTCGTAGTCATAAAGTTGCTTTGCCTCTTCCAGAGTATCGAACATATGCAGTCTGCCATCCCGTAGCACCGCTGCCGAGCGACAGAACTGCTCCAGTACTTCGGGTTTATGCGAAACGATCAGCACGGTTGTAGTTTTCAGTCGTTCTCGCAAGATGTCACCTGCTTTTTTATTGAATTCCGTGTCGGTTGTCGACGGCATCCCCTCGTCGATCAAATAAAGGTCGAAATCCAGCGCCAGCATCAGCGAAAAACTGAACCGCGAGCGCATCCCCTGACTGTAGGTGCCGACCGGCATATCAAAGTATTCCTCAAGCCCGCACAACCAGCGACAGAACGCCTCGATGTAGTCGGGATCCAGCCCGTATAGCCGCGCGATATAACGCGAATTTTCCATCGCCGACAGTTTACTGATCACGCCGCCCATGAATCCCAGCGGAAATGAAACGCGGCAGGTTTTGATGATCTGGCCCTCATCCGGTTTTTCCAGCCCCGCCATCATGTTGATGATCGTGGTTTTGCCGGTGCCGTTTTTGGCCAAGATGCCAATGGAATTGCCCAGTTCCACACGAAAAGAGGCGCGATCAAGGATAACCTTGCGCTGCGTTCCTGTCCAAAAGGACTTACTTACATTTACAAACTCGAGCATGTATTGCTCCGGCTCTGCCTCTAGTTGCCGTTACCCTTAGCGGGTTTTGGTTAACAGCTGCTCTAAAGCAGCTTTACGACATTATTATGTCCCAGTTGCTGTTGGAACTCCATTGATGAATGGCGAAATATGGTGAATTTGGTTATATTATTTCCAATTTGCAAGCAATAGCGCCAGAAATCGGGCCGAGTTTTGTCTTTGTTTCCGATTCGGCAACTATTAGCCAAAGAAGCTAATGATCAGTGTTGCCCCCAACAATACCGAAATCCAGATCACCATTGATCCTGTTGGCCATGCGCTGGCCATGCGCCCTTCGGGGCCGTGTGAATGGTATAGGCCCGCGATGATGTTCTTGATCCGTGCGCCCAGAAACGCGAGCGTGCCGTTCCAGATTGCACCAACCACGCCCGCGATACGGCGGATTATGCGGGGCAGCAACCAGCGGTAAGTCCAGTCCGTATCTAGATTGACCGCACGCACCTCTGGCGGATGGATGCCGGTGCGCATCAGGATGCCAAAGGCCAACAATGCGAATAGTAAAAGTTGTAGTTGCCCAACCACATGGCTGGTGGTGTAAGGGGTGAAATCGACATCATAGGGCAACAGCGCATAGAGCGGGGCAGGGTAGACGCCGATGGCGATACACAGAGCTGCGGTTAGCCCCATTGCCAGCAACATATGCGTTGGCGCTTCTTTGGGGCGCATGCCGCTGTCATGGGCGAAAAACATAAAGAACGGGATTTTGATGCCTGAATGCGACAGCACGCCCGCCGAGGCAAACACCAGCGCCAACCAGACGATATACATCTGGCCCGATGCGGCTTCGTCCAGAATGATCGATTTGGTCACAAAGCCCGAGAACAGCGGGAAGGCGGAAATAGACGCTGCCCCGACCAGACAGAACATCGCGGTTTTGGGCATAGTGCGGTATAAGCCACCCAGTTCCGACGCTTTTGATGTGCCGGTGCGAAACATCACCGCGCCAACCGACATGAACAACAGCGCCTTATAAAGGATGTGCGCAAAGGCGTGGCTGGCGGTGCCGTTCAGCGCCATTTCAGACCCGATCCCGATGCCCACCACCATGAAGCCAAGCTGGTTATTTAACGAATAGGCCAGCACGCGGCGCAGATCGTTTTCGATCTCGGCGAAAAAAATCGGGAAGACGGCCATGATCACGCCGATATAGATCAGGATTTCAGTGCCCGCAAACCCGCGTGCCAGCGCGTAAATCGCTAGTTTGGTGGTGAAGGCCGACAGGATCACCGTGCCGGTGATGGTCGCCGCCGGATAGCTGTCTTGCAACCAGTTGTGTAGCAGCGGAAACGCCGCCTTAACGCCGAACGACAGAAAAATCAGCCATGTGCCGAGTGAGCCGAGTGTCATGTTTTCAAAGGTAATGGACCCCGTGTCGCGGTAGTAGAGCGCCCCCCCTGCAATCAGGATCACGCCCGATCCAATCTGGATGATCAGATAGCGCATACCGGTGTGGAACGCGCCTTCGGTTCGGCGCGCCCAAATCAGGAACACCGAGGCAATCGCGGTGCCTTCCCAGTAGAAAAACAACGTGATCAGATCGCCGGCAAACACCGCCCCGATGGCAGATCCGGCATAGAGGAGGGCGGCTACCTGTTGCACTGTATCGCGTATGTGCCATGCGTATAGGTTGCCCAGAAACGCCGCGAGGCAGAAAATCAGGCCGAACATGCGAGACAGTTTATCCACCCGCATCAGGTCCAGTTCGAAGTTGAAGAACGGCATGGTAAGTTGCGAGCCGATCTCTAAACCCCAGACCTGCCACGCCGCGATTACCGGCACAATCAGCAGCAATGCGCCACGCAGGTGGCCTTGGGGCAGGGCGAACAGGGCAGCTGCGCCGATGAAGAACAGAAATGCGGTGGGGATCTGGTCAAGCATCATGATCGACCTTTCCCAGTCCGGTCTCGGGGTATTCCTCGCGATCCACAGCTTTATCGCCGTAGAAATCCTCGGGCCGCTTGATCAGCACGCGCAAGCCTTTGGCAGCAAGGATCAGGCCGGTGAACATGATGAAGCCATAAATGCCGAAAAATCCAGGCAGGTTTTCGATGTCAAAGAAGCCGTGTTTCTCGAATGTGAAATCGGCCAAAAACACCAAAACACAGAGCACCACCAGCGCCCAGAAAATTTTGTTGGCGCTGCCAGGCTTGTCTACCCACAGCAGCATTCGCCCAAGGGCGGGGAGTTTGGCTGGGTCGGTTTCATGGTCTGACATGATTAGGCCTTCCCTTCTTTGGCGATCAACGTCTGGGCCCAGATTAGGGCATCTTCCTTCGGGATTGTCAGCGACTTGGATATTTTCCACGCCAGACGGTTTTCGTTCAGATCGGGAAATCGGCGTCGCAGTTCTTTTAATTCCAAAAGCCGCGCTTTGGGCAGATCGGCGCAGATGGCGATGGTTTCGTCAATCCCCAGACCGAAATGCGCCCGCAGTGCTTTGCGAATATACAGTTCGCGTTGGCCCTGCTTTTGCAAACGCTGACCATAGGCGTGTCTGCCCTCATCCGTTTTCGGAGTGTCTGTCATGTAATCGCTCATTGTGCGCCCCCTACAATTGGCAGCAGGAAATCCCTGATATTGGTGGCGTAGAAAAACAGCAACAAACAGCCGAATGCCGTGATGGCCGGTGGTAGCCAGACCAGCACGGGAGACTCGGCGATTTTGACGGGTTCCGCGTTTGCCTCGGCTGGCCAAAAGAAGCCTTTGCCGACAATCGACAATAGGTAGGCAACGTTCAGCAACGAACTCAGCATCAGCACCGCGATCATCACCTGTTGACCCGCGTCCGCCGCGCCGACGATCAGCAGCCATTTACTCCATGATCCGCCCAGTGGCGGCAGACCGATGATCGACAGCGCCCCGATCAGGAACGCGCCATAGGTGATCGGCATGATCCGCCCCAGCCCGTTCATCTGGCTGATGTTGGTCTTGTGGGTCGCAACATAAATCGAGCCTGCACACATGAACAAAGTGATCTTGCCCATCGCGTGCATGGCGATGTGCATGCCGCCGCCAAGTGCGCCCATCGAGGTGGCCAACGCCATGCCAAGGGTGATGTAGGATAGCTGGCTGATGGTGGAGTAGGCCAGCCGCGCTTTCAGGTTGTCCTTGGTCATCGCCACAATGGACGCCGCGATGATGGTATAGGCGGCCACCCACATCAGCCACTCGGACGCCCCCGTTTCGGCCAGAAAATCAATACCGAAGATATAGATTCCGACCTTAAGCATGGTGAACACACCTGCCTTGACCACGGCGACCGCATGTAGCAGGGCACTGACCGGCGTCGGCGCAACCATCGCGGCGGGCAGCCAGCGGTGGAACGGCATCAACGCCGCCTTGCCAATCCCGAATGCGTATAGCCCCAACAACACGGCAACCATCGGTCCCGCAATGTTGCCGCGCAGGATTCCGCCTTGGGTGAAGTCCAGCGTGCCGGTCAGGGTGTAGGTCCAGATTACCGCGACCAGCAACAGGCCTATTGATGTGCCCATCAAGATACCCAGATAGGTGCGTGCGCCGCTGATGGCTTCGGGCGTGCCTTTGTGGGCAACCAACGGATAGGTCGACAGGGTCAGCATTTCGTAAAATAGGAACAGGGTGAACATGTTGGCGGAAAACGCCAGTCCCATGACAGCAGCTATTGCCAGTGAGAAGCTGGCGAAGAACCGTGTGTGGTTGTCCTCGTTATTGCCGCGCATATAGCCGACGCCGTAGATGTGGGTCAGGATCCACAGGCCCGAGGCGAGGATGGCAAACATCAGGCCCAGCGGTTCAACGTTAAAGGCGATGCTTAGGCCCGGGAATACCTCAAACAACACCAGCGGATCGGTGGTGCCGTTGCCCACATTGGTCAGGATCACCAGCACGGTCAGGAATGTGGTGATGGCGGCGACCAGCGTCATGCCATCGCGTAAATTGGCAAAGTTGCGCAGCAGCAGGTTGCCTATGGCCGCGGCGGCAGGGACCAGCATGGTCAGCAGGATGGCGGTGTTAGTGTCCAAGAGTCGAACCTCCAGCAACAAAGCCGTTCAACAACCCATCAGCCGCAGTTCGTGCCGCCGTCATCGTTAGCTCGGTATCCAACCCGAACCAGATGGTTGATAGTGCTATGATCCACATCGGGATCAGCATTGACAGCGGGGCCTCGCGTCGCGTCGCATCAATTGGTTGCTTCATATAAAGCACCTCGATCACCCGCCACACGTAGATCATTGCTAGCAAAGAGGATGCCACAACCGCCAGCGCAATCCACCACCACCCTTGCTCAATCGCGGCCTGCACCAGAACCCATTTGCTGATAAATCCGGCGGTGCCTGGAACCCCGATCAGCGACATGCCGGCAATCACAATGGCAAAGCTGGTCCATGGCATGACTTTGCCCATCCCTTCAATCCGCGCATAGAAAGAACTGCCTGACCGCAACACCAACGCGCCAACACCCATGAACAGGGCGGCCTTGGTGATGCCGTGGTTGAACAGATGTACAATGGCGCCGGACAGGCCGGTGTTGGACAGCAGCCCGATGCCCAGCAGGATATAGCCGATTTGCGCGATGCTGGAATAGGCCAGCATGCGTTTCAGATCGGACTGGAACACAGCGATCAGCGAGGCCGCGAACATCGCCACCAGCGCCAGCGGCATCATCAGCCATTTTACGGAATTCATTTCAAACAGGAAATCCGGCTGAAACACTGAAAACATGAACCGCAGCAGAACGTAGATCGCAACTTTGGTCGCGGTGGCGGCCAGAAAGGCGGATACGGCAGATGGCGCGTAAGTATAGGCGTTGGGCAGCCACAGATGCAGCGGGTAAATCGCCACCTTCAGCCCCATTCCCACCACGATAAAGGCGAACGCGGTCATGATGGTCCGGTCAGTCCCGTTAAGGGAAATATAGGCGGCAATATCGGCCATATTCAGTGTGCCGGTGCCCGCGTATAAAAACCCGATACCGATGACAAAGAAGGTCGCGCCAATGGTGCCCATGATCAGGTAATCATAAGCGGCGGTCAGGGCGCGTTTGTCCTGCTTTGCGCCCATCGCCACCAGCACATAGGTGGACAGCGAGGAAATTTCCAGGAACACAAAGACGTTGAACGCATCGCCCGTGGCGACCACGCCCAATAGGCCGGTGAAACACAACAGATATGCGGTGTAGAACAGGGTGTGATGGCGTTCTGATATCTCGGATTTGATGCTTTGCACCGTGTAGGGCATTACGATGGTGCCAATCGCTGACACCAGCAGCAATACGAACGCATTGGCCGCATCAATCCGGTATTCAATGCCCATCGGCGGAGCCCAGCCGCCGATGTGATAGGAAATCACCCCGCTATCCAACACTTGCAACAACAGCTTTATTGAAATCAGGAACGAGGCAAGGCTGGCAGGGAATGCAATTGGCCAAG
>NZ_JBSMEZ010000166.1:0-27190 GCF_056498605.1 Profundibacter sp. | reverse complement strand
GCCAAATGAGTGACCTGGCTGCGCAGTATGCCGATAAGGCCAAGGCGGGACTGCAACACATCGCGGATGAAGCGCTGCGTATTTTACAGGCGATTGAAATGATGCGTCGCTTTACACTGGGGCTCAGTTCAACCCGTGTGATGTGCAACATTGAAAGTGCGCGTTTGCCCAATGGCGGCGGTAGTTTGGTTGATGTGATCAATCAGCTTGGCGTGTTTCAGGGGAACCTGATGCGCCAGTTGGAGCAGATCGAGACACAGAGCCATCTGATAGAGGAATATGCACAGGCCCTGATAAGCAACAAGGGCGGAACGATGCCCCGCCCTGAATTTGATCAGCAATCAGAAAAGCAGGACTAGCCGTTGGCTTCGCGGATTTTGTCCGCTGCGTCTTTACTGTAGGAAACGCCTTCTTTATCGAACATTTGGTCCAATTCACCTGAAATGGTCATTTCGGTGATAATGTCACATCCGCCAACAAATTCGCCTTTGACATATAGCTGCGGAATGGTTGGCCAGTCGGAATAGTCCTTGATGCCCTGACGGATGCCCTCATCTGCCAACACATTTACATCGGCAAATTCAACGCCCATGAAATTCAGCACACCGGCGACGCGGCTAGAAAAGCCACATTGCGGCGCGTCTTTGGTGCCTTTCATGAATAGGACCACATCATTGGCGGTTACAGTGTCTTTGATCTGTGTTTTTGCGTCGCTCATTTTTCATCTCCAGTTGTCCGCATTGGCGGTGTGTCTATATCTTTGGTGGTCCGCTTGTTCACTTTTTTTGTCCAGAACTGCATATCTCTTGCCCCCATCGCGGCGGCTGATTTGTTGCCCCGTTCCGAGATACGGACCACATCCATGTCGATTTCTTCCATGCCCAATTCGGGCTTTTCATAGTCCTCATCGTTCACCTCATTGCCCAGAAACTGTTCCGCCAGTGACCTGCGGACGCGGTTCCGTTTGACAAACATCTCAATCAGGATCGCAATAACAACAAGCGCTGCAATGCCCAATAGGATGCTTTGCCACAGGGCCATTATTGTTACTCCGGCACTTTGGTGGTCAGGGCCAGTGCGTGCAAATCACCGGACGGTCCGTCCATTTTGCCCTTTAATGATGCATAAACCGCACGTTGTTGCTGCACACGGTTCTGGCCACGGAAACTTTCGTCCACCACTTCGGCGGCCCAATGGTTTCCGTCGCCAGCCAGATCGGTGATGGTGACCTTCGCATCTGGAAACGTGGTGCGGATCAGGTCTTCTATTTCGTGGGCTTGCATGGCCATGTGCGCTATTCCTTTTTTACGACGGGTTACCTAGTATTTAAGTCGGGATTATGAGTCATGCAAGGGGCGCACGGTACTTGGACGCTCCGCAAGACTAGACCACGGTTGCTTCAAAGCTGCTGCGGAAAGCCTCTGACAACTCCGACAGGGGGGCGGATGCGTCCCCGTAGGTCACGCTATCGCCGCCAAAACGCCCCGCAACCATGATCGGCACACCGGCTGTGCTGGCGGCAATCATCAAGGCTTCGGCCTGATCAAAGTTGCAGGCGATTAGATACCGCGCCTGATCTTCGCCAAACAGGGTCGGGGTGTCGGCCGCATCCAGCGTGACGCCAACGCCCGCGGATTCGGCCATTTCAAACGCAGCCAGTGCCAGCCCGCCATCTGACAGGTCAGTCACGGATTTGATCATGTCGCGGTTGGCGCGGATAAAAACTCCGGCGCGCCGCTCGGCCTCTAGGTCGACATGCGGCGCGTCGCCATCTTCGCGATTGAACATTTCGGCCAAAAGGGCGGATTGCCCCAGATGCCCATGCGTTTCGCCGATCAGCAAGGCCACATGGCCAGCCTCGGCATCGCCAGTGATCATATCGTCGATATGCTCAATCAACCCGACCGCACCTATGGTGGGGGTGGGCAGGATGCCGGTGCCGTCGGTTTCATTATAGAGCGAAACATTGCCCGACACGATGGGCATATCCAGCGCCGACACGGCCTCGGAAATACCTTTGATTGCGCCCACGAACTGGCCCATGATCTCGGGCTTTTCGGGGTTGCCGAAGTTCATATTGTCGGTGGTGGCCAGCGGGGTTGCCCCGACCGCGCATAGATTGCGGTAAGCCTCGGCCACCGCCTGTTTGCCGCCTTCAAACGGGTTTGCCATCACGTAACGCGGGGTAACGTCGGAGGTGAACGCCAGCGCCTTGTCGGTGCCATGCACCCGCACCACACCAGCCCCGATGCCTGGAACAATGGCCGAATCCGCCATCACCATGGTGTCGTATTGCTCGTATACCCATTGTTTTGAGGCGTAGTTTGGCGAGGAGATCAGCGCCCGCAGCCCGTCGATGGGGTCAATTTCAGGCACATCGTCCATCGGTGCAGCGGGCGGCGTTTCCACCCACGGCCGGTCGTATTCGGGCGCATTTCCCGACAGCGCCTTGAGCGGCAGATCAGCCTTTAGTTGATTGCCGTGCATGATGATAAACCGGTCCTCGGCGATGGTTTCGCCGACGATGGCAAAATCCAGATCCCATTTATCGAACACCGCTTTGGCCACGGCCTCAAGTTCGGGCTTTAGAACCATTAACATGCGTTCTTGGGATTCCGACAGCATCATTTCATAGGCCGTCATGTTTTCCTCGCGTGCGGGCACATCATCAAGGTTCAGCTTTACGCCCAACCCCCCTTTATCGCCCATTTCAACAGCAGAACAGGTTAGCCCAGCCGCGCCCATATCTTGAATGGAAATCACCGCGCCCGTCGCCATCAATTCCAGCGTGGCCTCCATCAGGCGTTTTTCGGTGAACGGATCACCCACCTGAACGGTGGGGCGTTTTTCCTCGATGGTATCGTCAAATTCAGCCGATGCCATGGTCGCGCCGCCAACCCCGTCACGGCCCGTTTTGGCCCCCAGATAAACCACCGGCATGCCGATGCCCGAGGCTGCCGAGTAGAAGATCTTGTCTGTGTCGGCCAGCCCAGCGGCAAAGGCATTCACCAGACAATTGCCGTTATAGGCCGAATGAAACCGCACCTCGCCGCCCACAGTGGGAACACCAAAACAGTTGCCGTACCCACCGACGCCTTCAACCACACCATGCACCAGCTGGCGGGTTTTAGGGTGGTCTGGTTCGCCAAAAGACAGCGAATTCATCGCGGCAATCGGGCGGGCCCCCATGGTGAACACATCACGCAGGATGCCGCCAACACCGGTGGCTGCCCCTTGGTAGGGCTCGATATAGGAGGGGTGATTGTGGCTCTCCATTTTGAACACCACGCATTGACCGTCGCCGATATCGACGATGCCGGCGTTTTCGCCGGGGCCGCAGATGACTTGCGGGCCTTCCGTTGGCAGGGTGCGCAGCCATTTTTTCGAGGATTTATATGAACAATGCTCGTTCCACATGGCGGAAAAAATGCCAAGCTCGGTGTAGGTCGGTTCGCGGTTCAGGATGCGAATGATGTTGGCGTATTCATCTTCGCTCAGCCCGTGGCTGGCGATCAACTCGTCGGTTATTTTCGGCTCTTGCATTTTGTCCCGTCCCCCGGTGGCAAATGTTGCCTGATCTAATAGGCCAAGGGCGAGGGCAGGGAAAGAGGCAATGAGGCGCAAGAGCCCAAATCAAATATTTTTGCCCTTGTGTCGAATATCGGCACAGCCGTTCGTCTTTAATTCGTAACCAAAAAAAAGATGGACAAGGAAATGAATTTGGAAATCACGTCACTATACGCTGTGCCGCTGGCCGTTTTGATGTTCGTGTTGTGGCTGAACGTCACTAAGACCCGTTCGGCCATGGGCGTTTCGATTGGCAATAATAGCGATACCGGATTGCACGAGAAAATCCGCAGACACGGCAATTTCATTGAATGGGTGCCGATGGTGCTGCTGATGATGTTGATTGCCGAAATGCGGGGCGGCAATGGAACGGCGCTGCATGTGGCAGGCATTCTGCTGGTGGTGTCGCGTGTTGTTCACCCGTTTGGCCTGCGCCATGACAACCCGAAACACATCTTTCGTATTATTGGCAACTCTGGCTCGTTGCTGGCCCTTTTCATTGCCGTCGGGGCCAATGTCTGGACCCATTTTAACTAAGGGATTGCTTATCCCGTTCACCGAGGGGAAACTCTCATCACTCCATGAAAAGGAAATGCTATGAAATATCTTGCTTTGATTTATGCAGAAGACAAGGCTAACCCGCAGCCAAATACACCCGAGTTTGGGCAGATGATGGCCGGCTATCAGGCCGCTAGCAAAAAGTACGCGGAAGACGGTGTAGTTTTGGGCGGCGAAGCCTTACAGCCCGTGGAAACCGCCACATCTATCCGCATTCGCAATGGCAAAACCGAGCTGATGGATGGCCCGTTTGCCGAAACCAAGGAACAGTTGGGCGGGTTTTACCTGTTTGAGTGCGACACGCTGGACGATGCGATTAAATACGCAAAGATGATCCCGACCGCTGAATATGGCACCGTCGAGGTTCGCCCGATCCAGACATATGACTTCGATTAAGTGACCAATGCCGCCGCCGATGCCGTTCATACGGCGATTGACTACACCCTGCGTCAGGACAGGGGGCGGCTGATTGCGGCGCTGGTTTCGGTAATCGGTGATTTTGAGCTAGCCGAGGGGTGCTTGCAGGATGCAATAGTTACGGCACTAAAAGACTGGCCAGTGAACGGTATCCCCAAATCACGGCGCGGCTGGTTGCTGCAAGTGGCGCGGCGCCGCGCGCTGGACCGCTTCAGGCGCGCCAAAAATCTTTCACAAAAGGCCGCGCAAATCGCGGTGCTGGAACAGGCCGAGATGGATGCGCCTGCCGACACGCACGACATTCCCGACCACCGCCTGCGCCTGATCTTCACCTGCTGTCACCCCGCGCTGGACGAAAAAACCCGTGTGGCATTGACCCTGCGCACATTGGGCGGGTTAACCACGGACGAGGTGGCGCGGGCGTTTTTAGACAAGCCTGCCACCATGGGACAACGGCTGGCGCGGGCGCGGGCCAAAATCAGCAAGGCGGGAATTCCGTTTGATATACCGGATGGCGAGGCGCTAAATCTGCGGCTTGGCTCGGTTTTGGCGGTGATCTATCTGATTTTCAACGAGGGGTATGCCGTGACCGAAGGCGACGCGCCGATCCGTATTGATCTGTGCGAAGAGGCAATATTTCTGGCCCGCCTGATGGTGCAGCTATGCCCCGATACGCCCGAGGTGGCGGGTCTGCTGGCGCTGATCCTGCTGACCCATTCCCGCCGCGCGGCGCGATATAATGACGAGGAATATGTGCCACTGGCCGATCAGGACCGCACCCTGTGGGATCAGGCGCGTATCGGCGAGGGGCAGGCGATACTGGAAGCGGCGCTAAAGCAGGGGCAGGTGGGCCCGTATCAAATGCAGGCATCCATCGCGGCGCTGCATTGCGAGGTATCAGATGCGGCGGATACCGATTGGGTGCAGATCGCGGCCCTATACCGGTTGTTGGACCAAATGGAGCCAAGCGCGATTGTCTGGCTGAATTATGCGGTGGCGGTTTCCTATAGTGAGGGAGCTGAACGGGCGCTTGAGGTGCTGGACCCTATCGCGCAGGATCTGGCCGCTTATCAGCCGTATCACGCGGCGCGGGCCGATATGTTGCGCCGGTTGGGGCGTGGCGGCGAGGCACATGCGTCTTATGAGCGGGCGCTGGAGCTGACCCGAACCCAGAGTGAGCGGGCGTTTTTGGCAGCACAGCAAAGCGAGCTTGGCGTTTAGCCAAAAAAAAGGCCGAGCACAAAGGCTCGGCCGAAGTCCAACAGGGAGGTATGAAACCAGCAAGAATTGCTTCGATTACTGCCTTCATGAGTTTTATTTAGGTGGGGGGGGCAATACATTCAAGAAGAATAATGTAGAAACGGCGCAAACCCGCTATGCGGCCAGCGCATACCTTACTTTTCCGCCTCTGCCCGCAGCCTTTTGCGCCGCGTTATAATCTCGTCTGTTACGAAATCCCGAAAGGCGGAGACCCGCTTGGAATGGCGCAATTCTTCGGGGTAGGCGAGGAACACTGGGATGTCGTTAGACTGGAGATTAGGCAGAACCCGCACCAGATTTTTGAAATCCTCGGTCACGTAATCGGGCAAAACACCAATGCCCAGATCGCTGATAACCCCTTGCAGCACGCCGAAATAATTGTTTACCGTCAGCAGGGAGCGTACCCCGTAGGTCAACAGCTGTTGCGCAAATATGGCGCTGGCACTGACCTGGGTCGATGTGGTGCTTTGGCAAATCAAACGGTGTTGCGCCAGATCATCCGTGGTGTCGGGCACCCCGTTTTCATCCAGATACTTTTGCGTGGCGTATAGGCGCATGTTCACGCTCATCAGCCGTTTGCGGATCAGGTCGGCTTGGGATGGTTCTTTCATCCGGATGGCGACATCGGCCTCGCGCATCGGCAGGTCCAGCACCTTTTCTTCCAGCATCAGGTCAATTTTCAGGTCGGGGTATTTATCATATAGGTGCGATAGACGCGGCGCGAGCCAGAGCGAGCCAAAGCCCATCGTGGTGGTGACGCGCAATTCGCCAAACGCCTCATCCGTGCTGTCACGGATGCGCGCGGTCGCGGCCTCGAGCCGCTGATCCATCGCGCGGGTCGCGTCAAACAGCAATTCGCCCTGTTCGGTTAGAATCAGTCCACGGGCATGGCGGTGAAACAGGGTGGCGTTCAGGTTTTCCTCAAGCGCCCGAATCTGCCGGCTAACGGCCGATTGCGACAAGTGCAGCGTCTCACCCGCATGGGTCAGGCTGCCCGCATCCGCGACCGCGTGAAATATTCTTAGCTTATCCCAGTCCATATCATCCCAACCATTACCATAAACACGCAAATACGAAATAGAATTACCATTGAACTATCCTCTGTGGCATCCGGAAAGGAAAGTGGTTGTTTCAACAATTTTTGACTTGGTAGGTCAAAGTTTATGACCTATTGTTGTGATATACTGTGCCCATGGGAGAAGCCGTGCGATGAGTGACCATTCTGTCAGCCTGCATGATCGTTACGATCTGGATAAATCACCTGTTCTGTTGAACGGAACCCAAGCGCTGGTGCGACTGATGCTGATGCAGCGGGCGCGGGATGCGGCCGCGGGGCTGAACACGGCGGGATATTGCACCGGTTATCGAGGGTCGCCTTTGGGGGCGGTTGATATGCAGATGGAGCGCGCGAAAAAGGATTTGGATGCCGCGCAAATCACCTTTCAGGCCGGAATGAACGAAGATCTGGCCGCCACAGCGTTGTGGGGTAGCCAGCAGGCCGAATTGCGCGGCGAGGGCAAATACGATGGTGTGTTTGGTCTGTGGTATGGCAAGGGGCCGGGGGTGGACCGGTCCGGTGATGTGATGCGCCACGCCAATATGGCAGGCACCAGCCCGCATGGCGGTGTGCTGATGGCAATGGGCGATGATCATACTGGCGAAAGCTCTACCACCTTGCACCAGTCCGATTGGGCGATGGTGGACGCCTATATGCCGATTGTGTCGCCCGCAGGGGTGCAGGAAATTCTGGATTACGGATTGTACGGCTGGGCCTTGTCGCGGTTCGCGGGGGTCTGGTGTGGGCTGAAGGTGATGAAAGATACCATCGAGGTGACCAGCGTGGTTGATGGCAGCCCAGACCGGATGCAATTCGTGACGCCGGAATTTGCGATGCCCGAAGGGGGCTTGAATATCCGGCTGATCGACACCCCGATAGCTCAAGAGGCGCGGACTATTGACTACAAGAGAGTCGCCGCAGAAGCCTTTGCCAAAGCTAACAAAATTGACAAACGTGTTTGGGGCAAGCCGGGTGCCAAGATTGGATTTGTTGCCGCTGGGAAAAACTGGCTTGATCTGACCCATGCGATGGAATTGCTGGGACTGGACGGGGCCGAGGCCGAGCGGTTGGGCGTAACCACCTATAAAATCGGCCAAGTCTGGCCACTGGATATGGACAGTTTCAAGGATTGGGCCGAGGGGCTGGACCTGATTGTGGTGGTCGAGGAAAAGCGCAAGCTGATCGAGGTGCAGGTCAAAGAGGCAATCTTTGATGATCGAAAAGGGCGGCGCGTTTATGGCTGGCGCAAGGGCGAGCATGCCGAGGAATTATTCCCGACCCGCATGGCGTTGGACCCGATTATGATTGCCGAGAAAATCGGCGGCATCCTGATTGAGGAGGGGCGCGGCACGGACCGGATCAAGGCGGGGCTACAACTGCTGGACGAGGCCCGCACCGCTGATAATGCCGAAGAAATTGCCGCCCGCCTGCCATATTTCTGTTCGGGTTGCCCGCACAACACATCGACCAAAGTGCCTGATGGTTCCCGCGCTTATGCGGGCATCGGCTGTCATTATATGGTGCAATGGATGGATCGCTCGACCACTGGATTCACCCAGATGGGCGGCGAGGGGGCGAACTGGGTTGGGGAATCGCTGTTCTCGACCACAGACCACGTTTTCCAGAATATTGGTGATGGCACCTATAACCATTCTGGTATTTTGGCGATCCGTTCTGCCGTGGCGGCAGGCACCACGATGACCTATAAAATTCTGTTCAATGATGCGGTGGCGATGACCGGTGGCCAGCATAACGAGGGCGACCTGGACGCGGCCCGTATTGCCCGTGAAGTGCAGGCGATGGGGGTGAAGCACATCGCCGTTGTTTATGACGAGGCGGAGGATGTGAACAAGTCCACCTTCCCGTCGGGGCTGGAGTGGCATGAACGCGCCGAACTGATGGATGTTCAACGTAAATACAGTAAAATCAAGGGCGTATCGGCGATAATTTATGTCCAAACTTGTGCTGCTGAAAAACGCCGCCGTCGTAAACGCGGGCTGTTTCCGGACCCTGATAAACGCGTGTTCATCAACACCGATGTTTGCGAGGGCTGCGGCGATTGCGGCGTGCAATCCAACTGTGTGTCGATTGTTCCGGTGGAAACCGAACTGGGCCGCAAACGGGCGATTGACCAGTCCAGTTGCAACAAGGATTTCAGCTGCGTCAACGGGTTTTGTCCGTCCTTTGTGACGCTGCACGGCGCGACGGTGAAAAAAACCGCGACGGCGAAAATCGACCTTCCTGACCTGCCCACGCCCAAGTTGCCCACGATCAACGGCACCCACAATGTGGTGATCACCGGCGTTGGCGGCACCGGCGTCGTTACCATCGGCGCGATTTTGGCGCAGGCTGCCCATATTGACGGCAAGGGCGCTGGCATGATGGAAATGGCGGGGCTGGCGCAGAAGGGCGGGGCGGTTCACATTCATTTGCGGCTTGCAGATCGCCCCGAGGATATCAGTGCCATTCGCGTGGCACTGAGCGAGGCTGACGCGGTTCTAGGGGGGGATCTGGTCACCACCGCAGGGGCCAAAACCATTGGATTAATGAAAACCGGACGCACAGGTGCCGTGGTGAATAGCCACGAGATTATAACAGGTGATTTCACCAGCGACACCGAATTCAAACTGCCATTTGACCGGTTAACGCTGCAACTAGAGGCGCGACTGTCGGGAAATCTGGTTGAATTTGATGCCTCGGAACTGGCCCGCGCATTGCTGGGGGACAGCATCTTTTCCAATATGATGATCGTTGGGGCGGCGTGGCAGCGTGGGCTGCTGCCGCTAAGCCATGCGGCGATTATGGCCGCGATTGAACTGAACAAAGCGGCGGTTGAGGGCAACAAACGCGCCTTTGAAATTGGCCGTTGGGCGGTGGAACATGTGGATGATGCGGCCAAGGCGGTGCAGCCTGTGGTGGTTGATAAACCAAAGACGCTGGAGGAGATCATCGCGTATCGTGCTGATTACCTTGTGGAATATCAAAACAAGGCCCTAAAACAGCGCTATCTGGCGCTGGTTAACAAGGCAGATGATCCGCGGCTGAAACAGGCCGTCGCCAAGGGATATCACAAACTACTGGCCTATAAGGACGAATACGAGGTGGCTCGCTTGATGCTGGACACCGAGGCCAAAGCGCGGGCCGAATTCGACGGTGGTTTCAAAATGCGGTTCCATTTGTCGCCGCCAATGTTGCCGGGGAAAGACGCCAATGGGCGTCCGAATAAACGTGAATTTGGCGGCTGGATTATGCCGGTTTACCGCGTATTGGCCCGCTTGAAAGGCTTGCGCGGCACGGCGTTCGATCCGTTTGGCCGCTTTGCTGAACGCAAAATGGAACGCGCGTTGATTGCACAATACGAGGCAGATATGGGCGAGATTTTGGCCAAGGTGACGCCGGACAATATGGATACTGCGGTTGCAATGGCCGAACTTCCGTTAACTATTCGGGGTTTTGGTCCGGTGAAACAGGCGAATGAAGCGGCAGCCTCCAAACGACGCGAGGCATTGTTGGCCGCGTTTCGCAATCCGGCACCAACAGTTGTGCGTGCCGCCGAATAAGGCATGGATTTCCACCTGAAACCTGCGTATTGCACGGATAGGATTTCACGAAATAAACGAGGCAGACATGGCTGTAGGCATCTTTGATTCAGGGTTGGGCGGGTTGACGGTGCTTGACGCGGTCAGCAAACGTCTGCCGGATGTGCCGTTCGTCTACCTTGGCGATAGTGCATATGCGCCTTACGGGGTGCGCGATGCGGATGATGTTTTCAACCTGACCAAGGCCGCTGTGACGCGGTTGTGGGACGCTGGCTGTGATCTGGTGATCCTTGCCTGTAATACCGCCAGTGCGGCCGCCCTGCGCCGGATGCAAGAAGAGGGCATGCCACAGGGTAAGCGTGTGCTGGGTGTGTTCGTGCCATTGATCGAGGCGCTGACCGAACGCGATTGGGGTGATAATTCCCCACCACGCGAGGTGGATGTGAAACATGTCGCCCTGTTCGCCACACCTGCTACGGTTTCCAGCCGCGCCTTTCAACGCGAGTTGGCGTTTCGCGCCATTGGTGTCGATGTCGAGGCCCAAGCCTGTGGTGGCGTGGTCGACGCGATCGAGGATGGCGACGAGATTTTGGCCGAAGCACTGGTGCGCAGCCATGTCGAGGCTTTGAAACGTAAAATGCCCAACCCGCAAGCCGCGATCCTTGGCTGCACCCATTACCCGTTGATGGAGCAGCATTTTCAGGCCGCATTGGGCGCGGAAGTGAAAGTTTACTCGCAGGCCAATTTGGTGGCGCAAAGCCTTGCCAACTATCTGGAACGCCATCCTAATATGCTGGGCGAGGGCATAAATTCGATGTTTTTGACTACGGGTGATCCGCGCAGGGTATCGGATAAGGCCACGCAATTCCTGCGACGAAAGATCACCTTTGTCGCTGCGTGATTGCAGCCCGTCTAAACACCCCTTATATCCAATTGAAGAAACACGAGAGGTCGACCCATGACCCATAAAATCGCCATCCTTGGTGCCAGCGGTTATACCGGTGCCGAACTGGTGCGCCTGATTGCCGGCCATCCATCGATGGAAATCGTGGCCCTTTCCGGTGAGCGTAAGGCGGGCATGGCCTATAGCGCTGTGTTCCCACATCTGCGCCATCTTGATCTGCCCGGTCTGGTGAAAATCGACCAGATTGATTTTAGCGGGGTTGATCTGGCGTTTTGCGCCTTGCCGCATGCCACATCGCAGGCCGTGATCCGCGAACTGCCTGCCAATTTGAAGATCGTCGACCTGTCGGCTGATTTTCGGCTGCGCGATATAGATGAATACGCCAAATGGTATGGCAAACCGCATGGCGCACCGCATTTGCAGCCCGAGGCTGTGTATGGCCTGACCGAATTCTACCGCGATGAAATCCGCAATGCCCGTCTGGTGGCGGGCACTGGGTGCAATGCTGCCACCGGCCAATATGCGCTGAACCCGTTGATGACGGGTGGACTGATTGATCTGGACGATATCGTGATTGACCTAAAGGCCGCCGTGTCGGGGGCAGGGCGGGCCCTAAAGGAAAATCTACTGCACGCTGAGCTGTCCGAGGGCTATCACGCTTATGCCGTTGGCGGCACCCACCGGCATCTGGCGGAATTTGATCAGGAATTCTCGCGTCTCGCAGGGCGGCCCATACAGGTGCAGTTCACCCCGCACCTGATCCCCGCCAACCGCGGAATTCTGGCCACGGTTTACGTTAAGGGCGACGCGGCAAAGGTCCACGCAGCCCTTGCAGCGGCCTATGCGAACGAGCCTTTTATCATCACCTTGCCATTCGGCGAGGCACCATCGACCCGCCATGTGCGCGGGTCGAACTATTGCCATATCGGTGTGGTCGCTGACCGCATTGATGGGCGCACGATCATCATCGCAGCGCTGGACAATCTGACCAAAGGGTCATCCGGCCAAGCGCTGCAAAACGCAAATCTAATGTTGGGAGAGGATGAAACAGCGGGCCTGATGGCCGCGCCTGTTTTTCCTTAAAGGAGTGTCATGAAGGGTCTAAAGAAAAAACGCCGTATCCAGATAATCATCGTCGCAGTTGTGGCGCTGGCGATTTCAACGGGTCTGATTGGTTACGCATTGCAAGACGGAATCAACTATTACAAAAGCCCAAGCGAGATTGTCGCCGACACGCCACCTGCCGACCAGATTTTGCGCGTTGGCGGTTTGGTTGAAGTCGGCTCACTTAAGCGCGGTCAGGGTGAGGTCATCACCTTTAACATCACCGACACTGCGGTTACTATCAAGGCCAGTTATAACGGAATTACGCCGGATCTTTTCAAAGAGGGTC
Source organism: Profundibacter sp. (assembly GCF_056498605.1). Classification (NCBI taxonomy): domain Bacteria; kingdom Pseudomonadati; phylum Pseudomonadota; class Alphaproteobacteria; order Rhodobacterales; family Paracoccaceae; genus Profundibacter; species Profundibacter sp. Next base: position 14,495 of record NZ_JBSMEZ010000166.1, on the reverse strand, counting down.
AAGGTACGGTCGCCACAGGTAGTTACGTTGATGGCGTGTTCCAAGCAACTGAAATACTTGCAAAACATGACGAAAACTACATGCCAAAAGAGGTTGTGGATACTTTGAAAGCACAGGGCTATTACCAAGACCCCGATGCGGCCGAGAGCGGTAGCTAAAGGGTAAATTAACCAAACCTATACCATCCTCGCAGCACAAATTGCGGGGATGGTATGCAAACGGTTCATCAAATTGCCACTGAAATTGTCGCCCGCGAGGGTGGCTATGTGAATGATCCGGATGATCCGGGCGGGGCCACCAAATACGGGGTGACCATTCACACTATGCGCCGTCTGGGTCTGGATTTAACCCGTGATGGGCGGATCAGTGTGGCGGATGTGCAAGCGTTAAGCCGTGCGCAGGCTGTGGATATTTTCATCACCCATTATTTCGAGCGTCCAAAGGTAGTTGACCTGCCTGAAACGCTACATGCCACTGTATTTGACATGTATGTCAACGCAGGCGCCAATGCGGTGCGGATTTTGCAGCGTTTACTGGTTGAAATGGGCAATGTCGTGGGGGTGGATGGCGGTATCGGGCCGCAAACTATTGCTGCAACACAGGCAGCATATGCGACAGCCCCCGACCATTTGGCCGATGCATACGGCATCGCGCGGCGCAATTATTACTATGCCTTGGCCGATGCTCGCCCCGCCAGCCGAAAATACGCCCGTAGGCGCGATGGCGGGAAAGGCGGCTGGATCACACGTGCCGAACAATTCATCGCGCCTCGGTTTCATCTGACGGAAGCGGAACACCGCAGGAGGGTGGCAAAATGGGCTTGATCGAAAAAGTATTCACACTGATCTTTGGCGGCGGGCGCAATGTGCTGGCTGAGACCGCCGAGGTGTTTCGCGAAAATGCCGAGGCAGGTGCCGCGCGCACAAACGCCTTGCAAACGCAGGCGTTAAACCAGCTCGGGGCCGAGTTTTCCCACCCGCAAAAAGGCAGGTTTGACCGGTTTATGGATGGTTTAAACCGCCTGCCGCGCCCGATGTTGGCGTTTGGCACTTTGGGCCTGTTTGTAACAGCGATGGTGGACCCGATCTGGTTCGCTTCGCGCATGCAGGGGCTGGTGCTGGTGCCCGAACCGCTGTGGTGGTTGCTGGGCGCGATTGTGTCGTTTTATTTCGGGGCACGGCACCAATTCAAGGGACAGGAGTTCCAGCGCTCAATCGCGCAAACCATGGCACGGGTGCCGCAGGTGGTGGAAAACATCCGTGTGCTGAACGCGCTTAGCCCTAAGGTAGCGGACCATAATATGGGTGATTTAGCGACCAAGCCGAATGACAACGCGGCCCTGACGGAGTGGTGGATGGGCAACCGCTAATTTTTTGATGTTACGTGAAGCTCGGCCCAGATCGGTAGGTGGTCCGAGGCGCGTTTGGCGGGCGGGGTCTGGATAACCCCCGCCGTTTTAAGGTGCACATCGGGGCTGATTGCTATGCGGTCCAGCGGGGCGACGGGGCGGGCGGCATGGTACGTAAGGCCCGGCGCATGGACGGTGAACTGCGCCTTTAACGGTTCCATCCCGCGCGCCTGTGACCATTCGTTAAAATCGCCGGTGATTACGGTGGGCATGTCAGGCATATCGGCCAACGCAGTAAGGATTGCTGCCATTTGCTCCAGCCGGTAACGCCGGATCAGACCCAGATGCACCGCAACCAGACGCAACGGGCCGATGTTGGCAATCACGGCCCCTCTCGGCTCCAACCCCGGCAGGGTCAGACGTTGAGTGGCACTCACCTTTAAGCCATCCCGCACCAGTATCGCGTTACCATGCCAGCCTAGCGAAACACCAGTTTCGTCCAGATCAATCGGGGTGAAATCACTGTAGGATTTCACCATCTCGCGGGGCAGGGCGGCGGGGCGTTTGCCCATGCGCCGATCCGCCTCTTGCAGCGCAATGATGTCGGCACCGATGCTGTTAATCACCTCAAGGCTGCGTGACGGGGTGCGGCGGCGATCCAGACCGACGCATTTGCGCAGATTATACGAGGCGATGCGAAGGGCGTGCTGCATCCTTTTTATATAACCCGTCGATAAGGTAATTGAAGAGCGGACATATCATCGCTATTTCCTAGGTATGAAACTTGGTGGGCAAAGCTATGTGGTTTACCTGATCTGGGCCGTGCTGGTGCTGGAACTGGGTGTGTCGCTTCTTAACGGGCGCTATTCTTTGACCTTTGTTGCGCTTGTCACACTGTTGCTCTCGCTTGCCCCCGTGATATTCGCCGACCGCTTCCATATCCGTTTGCCGGTGCATTTCTTTGCCGGAGTGGTGCTGTTCATATTCGGCACGGTTTATCTGGGCGAGGCGTTTGATTTCTATGAGAAATACTGGTGGTGGGATATTTTGCTGCATGGCGGATCGGCGATGGGGTTCGGCCTGATCGGGTTTATCTTTGTGTTTATCCTGTTTGGGGGTGACAAATACGCCGCTCCACCTTGGGCGCTGGCGCTGATGGCGTTTTGCATTGCCATCACCATCGGGGCTGTGTGGGAGGTGTTTGAATTTGCGATGGACCAAACGTTTGGCACGAACATGCAGAAATCCGGACTGATTGATACGATGTGGGATCTGATCGTTGATATTATCGGTGCTGCGGTTGGGGCATCGGCGGGCTTTGGCTATTTGAAAGGGCGCGAACATGGGGGGCTGTCCGGGATGATCAGCGAGTTTGTCGCCAAGAACCGACGGTTTTTTCGGAAGGAAAAAAAGTAGGGAGAAAGCCGATGAAAAAGAGAATCGTGTTTGTTTTGTTTAGGGTCCTGACCCTAAGTCCCGCAAAACGTCTGCGTAACCTCTTCTTCCGCGGTGGGTGGGCGCTTCAGATCATCAAATTCCGGCATACCCTTAAACGGGTTCGCAAGGGCGGCGTTCAACCGTTCAAACGGGCCATAGTCCCCCGCCACAGCCGCCTGTATCATTTCCTCAACCCGATGGTTGCGCGGGATTAGGGCAGGCGAGGTGGCGCGGATCAGAGCTTGTTGCTCGTCGAGCGTGCTGCTCTCGTGCCCAAGGCGGGCCTGCCATCGGGTGTTCCAGTCGTCAAAGGCGGCAGGATCTGTGAACTGGTCGCGGGCATTGCCATCAGCCAAGGCGCGGAAGGTGTTGGTGTAATCGGCCTGCTGCGCTGTCATGCGTTCCAGCAGATCATTAATCAGCGCCTCATCCCCGTTCTGGGCCAGCTTTAGCCCCAGTTTGGCGCGAAACTCGGCCAGCCATGCGGCACGGAACAGGTCGGCAAACCCGTGCAATACTTCGGTTGCGTCCTTCACCGAGGCATCCGTGTCCTTGCCCATCAACGGGATCAGGCTGGTGGCCAATTGCGCCAGATTCCAGACGATGATTTCGGATTGTTTGTTGAACGCATAACGGCCCATCCGGTCGATCGAGGAATAGACACGGGCGGGGTGGTAGGTATCCATGAACGCGCAGGGGCCGTAATCAATGGTGATGCCGCCAACATGGGTGTTGTCGGTGTTCATCACCCCGTGGATGAAACCAACGCCCACCCAGCGGGCAATCAGGCTGGCCTGACGGTGGACCGCTGCGCGGAACAGGTCCATCGGGCCGTCGGCATCGGGATAGTGGCGGGCAATGGTGTAATCGGTCAGGGTTTGGAGTGAGTCCAGATCACGTCGCGCGGCGAAAAACTGGAAGGTGCCAACGCGGATGTGGCTGGTGGCAACGCGGGTCAGCACAGCACCTGGCAGCAGTTCCTCGCGCATCACATCCTGCCCGGTGATCACAGCGGCCAAGGCGCGGGTGGTCGGGATGCCCAATGCCGCCATTGCCTCGCTCACCACATATTCGCGCAACACAGGGCCAAGCCACGCCCGCCCGTCGCCGCCACGCGAATAAGGGGTGCGGCCTGATCCCTTTAACTGGATATCCTGACGGGTGCCGCTTGCATCTATCACCTCGCCCAGCAGCATCGCGCGCCCATCGCCCAGTTGGGGCGAGAAGCCGCCAAACTGGTGGCCTGCGTAGACTTGTGCCAAGGGCTCCGCACCCTTTGGCGTGGCGCTGCCAGACAACACGGCCACACCTGCAGGCGAGCGCAGTTGTTCAATATCCAACCCCAATTCAGCCACAAGCGCCTCGTTCAACGCAACCAGTTTCGGCGCGGTAACGGGGCTGGGGCTGATACGAGTGTAAAACGGCGCGGGCAGGCGGGCATAGCTGTTGTCAAAGGGGATGTTCATTGGCATCGTGGATCCTTATCAGGGCGCTGCAATTCGGCATTATAGTTTGCAAAAGCGTTAGGGTGCAACTGTTTGATATGCCAATTAAGTGATTAGAAAAAACTATCAAATCTATAGTAATTTAGAAATTCTATTAATCGACTTGCTTTGCTATACTGTCTTCATCCGGATGCTGTTTGTCCTAGGGCAGGTAGGCTGGTTGGAATTGTCATCACAGGAGGATCAAATGGACGGAAATGATATGGGTCATATGGGCAGCTGCCCGGTTGCGCATGGGGCGACGAAAATGGGGGACAGATCTAACCGGGACTGGTGGCCAAACCAGTTGAACCTGAAGATTCTGCACCAAAACCCAGATGCAGGAAACCCGATGGGCAAGGATTTTAATTATGCCGAGGTATTCGGTAAACTCGATCTGGAGGCGCTTAAAAAAGACCTTACTGCGTTGATGAATGACAGTCAGGACTGGTGGCCCGCCGATTACGGCCATTACGGGCCGTTCTTTATCCGCATGGCTTGGCACAGCGCAGGCACCTATCGCACTGGGGATGGACGTGGTGGAGCGGGCACTGGTAATCAGCGGTTCGCGCCGGTCAACAGCTGGCCAGACAATGTAAGTCTGGATAAGGCGCGTCGTTTGCTTTGGCCGCTCAAACAGAAATACGGGAACAGCATTTCTTGGGCTGATCTGCTGATCCTTGCTGGCAATTGCGCGCTGGAATCGATGGGTTTCAAAACCTTCGGCTTTGCCGGTGGACGTCAGGACATCTGGGAGCCTGAAGAGGATATTTACTGGGGGGAAGAAACCGAATGGCTGGGTGATCAGCGCTATACTGGCGAACGCGAGCTGGACAACCCGCTGGCCGCAGTGCAGATGGGTCTGATCTATGTGAACCCCGAAGGACCAAACGGGCAGCCCAGCGTGCTGGCTTCTGGGTTGGACATTCGTGATACATTCGCCCGCATGGCGATGAATGACGAGGAAACCGTAGCACTGGTCGCTGGCGGCCACACATTTGGCAAATGCCATGGAGCAGGGGATGCGGGGCAAGTTGGCCCTGAACCCGAAGCCGCCCCAGTTGAACAAATGGGCTTTGGCTGGAAAAGCAGCTATGGCACGGGGCACGGACCGGACACGATTTCCAGCGGTATTGAAGGGGCTTGGACTGCCAAACCGACCACATGGGATAACGGCTATTTCGATTTGTTGTTTGGGTATGACTGGGATCTGGTCAAAAGCCCCGCGGGGGCATGGCAATGGGTGCCGGTTGGCGTAACCGAGGATGACAAGGCCCCGACGGTGGATGGCAAGGGGGCCAAAGTGACCACCATCATGACCACGGCCGATATGGCAATGCGGATGGACCCGATCTATGGGCCGATTTCCAGACGGTTCCACGAAAACCCCGAGGAATTCGCCGACGCTTTTGCCCGTGCATGGTTTAAACTGACCCATCGTGATATGGGCCCGCGCACCCGTTATCTGGGGCAGGACGTGCCTAAAGAGGAACTGATCTGGCAAGATCCGGTACCTGCGGTGGACCACGATCTGGTTGATGCGGTTGATATCGCGGATCTGAAGGGGAAAATGCTGGCATCGGGCCTAACCACAGCAGAACTGGTTTCCACTGCTTGGGCGTCGGCCTCGACCTTTCGCGGGTCCGACATGCGAGGGGGTGCCAATGGAGCGCGTATCCGCTTGGAGCCACAGAAGGGGTGGGAGGTAAATAACCCCGAACAGTTGGCAAAAGTGTTGAAAGTGCTAGAGAGGATTCAAGTTGATTTCAACAAGGCCCAATCGGGCGGTAAAAAAGTGTCGCTCGCCGATCTGATCGTGTTAGGGGGTAATGCCGCAATTGAGCAGGCCGCCAAGGATGCCGGTCACTCGGTCGAGGTGCCATTTGCCCCAGGGCGCACTGACGCAACACAGGAACAGACCGATGTTGAATCCGTGGCTGTGTTGGAACCCTTTGCCGACGGTTTTCGCAACTACCTGAAAAAACCCTGCGCCATTTCAGCCGAAGAACTGTTGATCGACAAGGCGCAGCTATTGATGCTGAGTGCGCCCGAAATGACGGTGCTTGTCGGTGGGTTACGAATGCTTGAGGCAAATTATGACGGCTCAAAGCACGGGGTATTTTCCAACAAGCCGGGCAAGCTTGGCAACGATTTCTTCGTTAATCTTCTGGATATGGGCACGGAGTGGGTGCCCGCTTCGGGGGGCGAAGAGGTGTTTGAAGGGCGCGATAGATCAAGCGGCAAGGTGACGTGGACAGGTACCCGTGTGGACCTTGTGTTTGGCTCGAATTCACAACTTCGCGCCTTGTCCGAAGTCTATGCACAGGCTGATAACGAAGCCGGTTTTGTGCAAGATTTCGTGGCGGCGTGGACCAAAGTGATGAACGCGGATCGTTTTGATCTGGACTGATCCGAAGTTGGAAAAATATGGCGCGGCTGTCCTTTGGGCAGCCGCGCTTTTCTATTTTTCTAAAACACCCGTGTCATCAGGTGGTATTTCTCGCGGGCTTTGAACCCTAAACGGGAATACAGCCGCTTGGCTTTGTCGTTATCCCGCGCCACCTCGAGATGCAGCGCCTTAACACCGTAATCGGCCAGCGCTGGCATCAGGGCGCGCAATACCTCGCCGCCCATGCCGCGCCCGCGCACATTTTCGCGGATGTAGAATTCATCAATGAACCCGTCGATGCCGCCCATTTCTACGGAATAGCCAAAGGACACAACGATATAGCCCACTGGTCCTTTGCGTGGCCCAACCAGATAGGCCGCCCCGTGCGGCGAGCCCTCTAACAGGGGCAAAAGGGCTGCCTTACGATCTTTATCGCTCTGCTCGATCCCTTCATGGGCATGAAACGCAGCGACCAGCGATTGCAGGCGGAGCAGATCATCGGGTTTGGCCAAATGGAGGGCAGCGCTCATCTCTGTTATTCCTCCAGTTCGCCGGCTGGGATTTTACCACTGAAATAGCCGGAAATACGAACGCCGCTGATGTTGGGAACAGGCTTTTCGGTTTTCATGTCGACGGCTATCAGATCGGCACTGAAATCAAAGCTGACCTCGCCCTTATCGGTGATCAGAATGTCCTTATAGGTGATCGCGCCATATTCACCTTGGGTTGCGGACAGTATCGTCTCGTAGTTTTCGTCAACCCGCGTCACAGAGGGAATTGCAAGAGCATCTTCAGGGCTGCTGCGCTGTAGGGCCACCACCAAGATCGGCAATTCCGGCTCGCCTGTGATTGTGCTACCCTCGGGGGTAACACTATAGGTTTCGACGCCGGATTGGGCATAATATGTCAGATCACTGTTGCCGCCACTTTTGTTGGCCACCGCGTAAAATATGCTGGCTACCCCGTCGATTTCAACGCTGTATTCGCCGATTACCTCATAGTCGCTGGATAAGTCAAAACTTTGGGCCAGCAGCGGGGCCTGTGTCAGTATCAGTGCCACAACGGCGGTTAGAAAAGTTCGCATTTTCAGTTCCTCAAATTAAACCTGCCCCGATATTATCAGGTGCATAGACGTTATGCGATAGAGGAGTTCTGGGTATGGCCTAAAGCCGCGCAAGCCGGATTAATAGTCGCCAGCAATATACGGATATTGCAGCGCGAACGCGGGGAATTTACCGCTGTAGTGACCTTCAATATGAACGGACGCTACATTCGGGATTGGACTGTACGGCTCAAAATCCAGACGCATCAATGTGGCCGAAACATCGAACCCTATCGTGCCATCACCGTCAAAGCCCAGATTCAGGATGCGGATGGCCCCATAGCCGGATTTTAGATCAGCAACCAATGGATTGTCCCATGTTTCATCAACCAGCATAACGCGGGCGACTTCCAATGCATTGGTCTTTGGGTTTTGGTCAAATTCCACCGAGAATAGCTCGGGCTCCAGTTCGCCATCCGCGTCGATTCCGTTTGTGGCCTGAACGGTAAAACTTTTAACCCATCGCTGATTTTGATCAGCATAGGCGATAAAATGAAGATCACTAAATTCGATGCCCGCATTGGAGACCGAGACTAAATCCAACCGCTTCCCGTTATATTCGCCACTGAAAGCCCCGATTTTTTCATACCCCACGGGCATATCAAAGGCCCAAGCGGGCAGGGCAAAACACAGGGCCATTATGTAGGTTGCCAACAAACGCATGGTCAATTATCCAGCTCGGTGGCAGGAAAAGCACCGCTAAAACGGCCCTCGATATGGGCCCCGTCTGCACCGGCAATCGGTTCCTCGCTTTGGGTTGTGACCCGCACCAGATCGGCGGAGAAATCAAAACTGATGCTGCCATCCTCGCCCATCTCGAAATTATCCAGACTCTTTTGACCAAGCGGGCCTTGGGCCGTCAGGTTGGTTTCATAGGATTCATCAAACACCTGAACAAACAACAGCGTCATTGGGCCACCGGTAATACCGCTTTGCAATGACATGCTAATGATCGGGAAACCCGGTTCGCCATCTTTGATCTCTGCAAACCCGTCAATCAGCAGCAGTTTGACGCCAGCTGGTGACATTTGGCGAATGCTGCTGTGATCATTTGTAATGTCAAAAACGCTGATGAACTCAATGTTGTCGCCATTCAATTCGACCGTGAATTTGCCGATATCTTCGATCTTTTCGATGTCATCTTTGCAGGCGGACAGGGCCAGAATGGAAGCTGCAATCAGGGCTGGCAAAAAACGCATGATATTTCCTTTGGTTACAGAATTGACCAAAGGGTAACAGGCACTGAGCGGGGTGGCGATACCGGAATTCCTGACCTTGCCCTAAAGCTGCGCCAGCCTATCCGTCAGCAAATCAAAGAACCCGTCCGCGTCCACGCTGCCGATGAAGGTGGCGTTGGGCGCACGGTCGGTCACGTCCCACCAGTCGGCCACGGTCATGCCGCGGGTAAGGGTTGATCCGGTCTCGATTTCCACATTCACATGGCGGCCTTTGAACAGATTGGGCTGGATTAGGTAGGCGGTGACGCAGGGGTCATGCAGAGGGGCGCCTTCGGAGCCGTATTTTTCCTTGTCAAAGCGCTCGAAAAACTCGGTCATTTTGGCCACAGCCTCGCCCACAGGGGTGCCGATGTTGCGGAACGCGTCGTTGCGTTCCTTGGAGACAAGCACTTTATGAGTAACATCCAGTGGCATCACCACAATCGGCGCACCGGATTTGAACACAATATCAGCGGCTTCTGGATCAACGTAGATGTTGAACTCGGCGGCGGGGGTGATGTTGCCCACCTCGAAATAGGCCCCGCCCATCAGGATGATTTCCTGCACCCGTTCAACGATGTCGGGGGCTTTTTGGAACGCGGTCGCTATGTTGGTCAGGGGCCCGAGCGGACACAGGGTGATGGTGCCCGCAGGTGCGGCGCGCAGGGTGTCGATGATGTAATCAACGGCGTGGCCCTCGGTGAGCTGCATCTGCGGGTCGGGCAGGTTGGGACCATCAAGGCCGGTTTTGCCATGCACATGTTCGGCGGTCACCAGCGTGTGCGCCAACGGGCGGTCACAGCCTGCGTAAACGGGGATGTGCGTTTTGCCAGCGAGTTCGCAAATGATGCGGGCGTTTTTGTGGGTCAGGGGCAGGGGCACGTTGCCTGCAACAGCGGTGATGCCGATCACCTCTATTTGCTCGGGGCTGGCCAGCGCCAACAGGATCGCCACGGCGTCGTCTTGACCGGGGTCTGTGTCGATGATGATTTTGCGCGGGGTTGCAGGCATGTTTTCACTCCATTTTGAAAGGGCAGAATGACGTCCAATCCTCACACTGTCCACACAAGAATAATCCCCGCCCGCATTGCTGCGAACGGGGAATTTTACCCGTTACTGCCTTTACAATTCAGCCATCGAAATCAACTACTTCGATCATTTTTAAGGCAGCGCCACGCAGTTTGGCGATCTCCATCAGGTTGACGTTATCAGCGGTGAAAGTGCCCCAGCTTGCCACCAGCTCGGACGGTGATGTGCCAGGGGCAATCGGGTATTCATAGTTTTGCTCGGCATAGATTGTCTGGGCTTCGGGCGAGGCGAGGAACTCCATCAGTTTGATCGCGTCATCGCGGTGCGGCGCGTATTTGGTCAGGGCCATGCCTGATACATTCACATGGGTGCCGCCGCGTTCAAAGATAGGGAACACCACGTTAACGCTGTCAGCCCATGCGGCCTGATCGGGGTTATTCACCATCTTACCCATGTAATAGGTGTTACCCAATGCGATGTCACATTCACCTGCCCAGACGGCTTTGACCTGAGCGCGGTCATTGCCTTGGGGTGTGCGAGCGAGGTTGGCTTTGACGCCTTCCAGCCATGTCTTTGCGCCGTCTTCGCCCATGTGGAAAATCGCGGCAGATACCAGTGCAACCGTATAGGCGTGGGTGCCGGAGCGCGTGCAAATCCGGCCTTTCCATTTGGGGTCGGCCAGATCTTCATAGGTGGTTGGGGCGTCCGCGGCACGGGTTTTGGAGGCAAACACAACACGGGCGCGTGTTGTCAGGCCGAACCATTCGCCTGCCGGATCACGCAGATCGGCGGGGATGTTGGTCGTCAGGATGTCGGATGTGACGGGCTGGGTTAGGCCCGCTTCGACCACACCGTTCAGGCGGGCGATGTCGACGGTGAAAATCAGGTCTGCCGGTGTGCGGTCGCCTTCGGCACCCAGTTTTTCGATCATGCCTTTTTTCAGGAAAGCGACGTTGACTGTGATGCCTGTCGCATCAGTGAACTTGTCCATCAAAGGCTGGATCAGTTCGGGCTGACGGTATGAATAGACGTTGACCTCTTGGGCCAAGGCGGGGGCGGCAACAGTGATAGCGGTGGCTGCGAAAAGGGTCGCGCGAAATTTGGTTAGCATTTGTTTGCTCCGGTTGGTTTGTAGCAGCGCTTAAACCTGACTAAAACAGTCAGGTCAATACCTGATTAAAAAAGTAAGATAACTTTAATACGCTCCGCGCGGGGGATATTTATGCGAAAAAGAAACAGCGGTATTATTCTTCTTTCTTTACGGCGTCCCAAAAGGCGTCCATTTCGGCCAGATCGGATTGCGCTGGGGTTTTTCCCATTGCTGCCAGCTTGGCCTCGACCGCTTCAAAGCGGCGGGTGAATTTAGCGTTGGCGGCGCGCAAGGCGGCTTCGGGGTCAAGGTTCAGGTGACGACCAAGGTTGGCCATCACGAACAACAGATCGCCGAATTCCTCCTCGATTTCTGTTTGGGTCAGGTTGTCGCGGGCTTCAACCAGTTCGCGGGCTTCCTCATTGATTTTGTCCAGCACCTGATCGGTCGACGGCCAGTCAAATCCGACTCGTGCCGCACGTTTTTGCAGCTTTAGCGCTCGCAGCAGGGCGGGCAGGCCAACGGCCACCCCGTCCAGCGTACCGCGCTCGGCTTTACTGGCCCGCTCCGCCGCCTTGATCGCTTCCCAATCAGCGGTCTGTTGCTCGGCTGATTTATCGCGGCTCTCGTTGCCAAACACATGCGGATGGCGCGCCACCATTTTATCGGCAATCGCGCGGGTGACGGTTGCAAAGGTGAAATGCCCTGCCTCCTCGCCCATCGCGGTGTGATAAACGGTTTGCAGCAATAAATCGCCCAATTCGCCCTCCAGATCAGCCATATCACCGCGTTCAATCGCGTCGGCCACCTCATACGCTTCTTCAATCGTATAAGGCGCGATACTGGCAAAATCCTGTTCAATATCCCAGGGGCACCCAGTTTTGGGGTCGCGCAGGCGGCGCATGATTTCCAGCAGTCGTGGGATACCGCCATCGGGGTCATTGATCAGATCATTGTCATTATTCATTGCGCTATCGCCAAATCTGGGGAACTGTAGCTATCAGTTACACACCAAGCCCCCCAAGGAGTCCACCCGATGCCCATCGTCAACCGTATCGCCGAATTCGCCAAGGATATGCAGGGCTGGCGGCGCCATTTGCATGCAAATCCTGAACTTGGCTTTGAATGCCATGAAACGGCGGCTTTTGTGGCCGAACGCTTGCGCGAATTCGGGGTGGATGAAATCCACGGGGGGATTGCGACCACGGGCATTGTGGCGATTATCAACGGGCAGGGGGATGGCCCGACGATTGGTTTGCGGGCCGATATGGATGCGTTGCCGATGCCCGAAGAAACAGGGCTGGAATATGCCTCGGTTGTGGATGGCAAGATGCACGCATGTGGCCATGACGGGCACACCACGATGCTGCTCGGCGCGGCGCGGTATCTGGCGGAAACGCGCAATTTTTCCGGCCGTGTGGCGCTGATTTTCCAGCCCGCCGAGGAAGATGGCGGCGGTGGCGAGGTGATGTGTGATGAGGGGATCATGGACACATATGATATTGGTGAGGTTTACGCGCTGCACAATATCCCTGATCTGCCTTTGGGCACATTTTCAACCACGCCCGGCCCGATTATGGCGGCGGTTGATGATTTCGAGATCAATATCAAGGGTCTGGGCGGGCATGGCGCCTATCCACAGGACAGCCGCGATCCGGTGGTGGCGGCTGTGGCGGTGGCGGGTGCGATCCAGACCATCGTCAGCCGCAATCTGGACACCCGCAAGGAACTGGTGGTGTCGGTGACGCAGATCCACACCGGCAGCGCGGATAATATCATCCCCGAGGTGGCCTTTGTCGGTGGCACCGTGCGCACTTTTGAAAAGGACGTGCAGGCGATGGTGCAAAAACGCCTGAAGGCGATCTGCGAGGGGGTGGCGGCGGCTTATGATGTCGAGGTCTCGTTGACCTATAACATCGGCTATCCGGCCACGGTGAATGACGCCGAAAAGGTGGCTGTGGCGGCCAAAGTGGCGGCGGAAATATCCGGTGCCTACAATGTGGTGGCCGACCAGCCGCCCGAAATGGGGGCCGAGGATTTCTCCTATATGCTGGAACGCCGCCCCGGGGCCTATCTGTTTCTGGGGCAGGGCGCGGGGCCGGGGGTGCATAACACCGGCTATGATTTCAACGACGAGATTTCCCCGATCGGGGCGTCGTTTTTCGCACGGATGGTTGAGACACGGCAACCGGTAAAGGGGTAGGATATGGCGCTAGAGGATGCAAAATCGCAGGTAGACACGGCGATCACACGGGATGGCCATAAGGGGCTGTCCAATGAAAACACCTTTGGCGGCATCACATCGTTTTTGCGCCGCACCTATACCAAAGACCTGACCGGTGTTGATCTGGCCATCACTGGTGTGCCGTTTGATCAGGCCGTGACCAACAGGCCGGGCACACGGCTGGGGCCACGGGCGATCCGCGAGGCATCATGCCTGCAAGCGCCTGATGCGCCTTACGGTTGGGACATTGACCCGATGAGCGAGATGAACGTGGTGGATTACGGCGATCTGGCGTTTGATTACGCCAATGTTCCGGCGTTTCCCGCCGCCCTGACCGCGCATATCACCGGCATACTTGAGGCTGGCGCGGCCTCGTTGTGCTTGGGCGGGGATCACTATATTTCTTTCCCGATATTAAGGGCTTATGCGGCAAAGTTCGGGCCATTGTCACTGCTGCAATTTGATGCGCACACCGATACGTGGGCCGATGATGATATGAACCGCGTAGATCATGGCACGATGTTTTATAAGGCAGTCAAGGAAGGACTGGTTGATCCGGCCCGTTCGGTGCAAGTCGGCATCCGCACCACCAACGAGGACACTTTGGGCGTTCATATCATTGATGCGCGCGAGGTGCATTTGATTGGGCCAGTGGCCACGGCGCAAAAGATCAAAGCGATCCTTGGTGACCACCAGACTTACCTCACCTTTGATATTGATTGCCTTGATCCAGCCTATGCACCCGGGACCGGAACGCCGGTCTGGGGCGGCCTGACATCAGCGCAGGCGTCTATCATCCTGCGTGATCTGGCAGGGATCAATATGGTTGGCGGGGATGTGGTCGAAGTGTCGCCGCCCTATGACACCACGGGGGCCACGGCGATTGCTGGGGCGCATGTGGCGACGGAATTGATGTGCATCTGGGCTTGGAACAAACGGGCGCGCGAAGGGAGGTCGTGATGACAAATCAACCGATTGGCGGTAACAAAATGGCGCGGTTTTCAGGGCCGGGCACGTTTATGCGCCTACCTTCCGCTGAAACAGCCGAGGGGCTGGATGTGGCGATCATCGGGGTGCCGATGGATCACGGCACCAGCTGGCGATCCGGCACACGGTTTGGCCCCAAAGAAATCCGATCACAAAGCGCGATGATCCGGCCCTATAACATCCAGACG
>NZ_JBSMEZ010000165.1:0-13879 GCF_056498605.1 Profundibacter sp. | reverse complement strand
TACATAGAAAAACGGAGACTTACATTTCCCCAAAATCAATGATCCATCGATCGGACTTCTACGCTCCCCTTCAAAGGTAATCATATTTAAGCAAATCTTATAATGCCATAACCCCCAAACCCGATATCGTTTGCAATGCATGTTAGGATTGTATCCATCCTTAACAATCGGTGCATCCAGATGCGCTACATATTGTGTAAAAAGCCCCTCATCCGCTAACACCTCTGCCCTGACCTTTTTCAGCACCACGGCTTCAGCGACAGACAGCCCTACAAAGCCCGCAGCGAAAATCACCAACCAAAACCAAAGCCCGCGTTTCTTTATGCTTTCCATCACATCAGCCTTTCGTTTGCGGTCGCGTTAGAACCATTGTGTCCAAGCCCAATATGCTCGGCCAGCGTGTGGGACGTGGTGGAGGCATCGACATTCGCCATCATCACTTTGTAATTACCAAACTCCGCGTTTGTGGCGCGGGGCACCCCGCCACACTCATCCACCGCGCCCCGTGACGCAGCTCTCAACATCTCTATAAAATGATTTACCCCAGCAACCAGCAAAAATACACCCAACATAATCCCTCTAAAGTTGATCCTATCATCACATTCACCATGATCAAGCGAAAGCTCTGGGGGCGTGTAAAAACAGAACACCAGCTGCACGCAATCAACGCACTGATCATGCCGCTCCAATGCCCCAAACGGGACAGGGATTTCATGTTTCTTGGGTTAGTGGTGCCCGAGGCGAGACTCGAACTCGCACAATGTTACCATCGGGGGATTTTGAATCCCCTGCGTCTACCATTCCGCCACTCGGGCCACTACAGTGCTTTGCGTTTACAGTAGATTAGAGTATCGCAATTCGCCCACACTTGGGGTGAATTACGATTCTTGTTTACGCAAATCACTTGAAATGCTTCCTACCGTTAGCGTGTTGGCACGTCCATAGGAAAATCGCTCCGCGACGCTAAAACATCACCCCGACCAGCCACAGGGTGATCCCCGGGAACACCACCAGCACGACAACCCGCACCAGATCGGACAATACAAAGGGAAACACCCCCTGATAGGTTTTGATCATCGGAATGTCCTTGGCCATCGAATTGATGATAAACAGGTTCATCCCCACCGGCGGGGTGATCAATCCGACCTCGACCACGATCAGCGCAAGGATACCGAACCAGATCGCGGTGTCCTCAGCGTTCATGCCGAAATCCAGCACCTCGATGATGGGGAGGAAAATCGGGATTGTCAGCAGGATCATCGACAGGCTGTCCATGATACAGCCAAACACCAGATAGAAGATCAGCATGATCGCCAACACCATGTAGGGGCGGAACCCTTGGCCAAGGATCCATTCGGCCAGTTGCTGCGGGGCTTGGGTGGTGGCAAGGAACGAATTGAACACCTGTGCGCCCAGAATGATCAGGAAAATCATCGCGGTCGCATTGGCCGCCGCAAGCACCGAATCCATAAAGCCGCGCCAGTTCAAGCCTCCGGTCATAACCCCGTAGAGACCGGTGGCAACTGCGCCCACGGCAGCCCCTTCGGTTGGCGAGAACAGCGCCTGAATACCGGGTCGTGCCCAGTTCCAGTCGCCCGCAATACCGCCAATCACCAACCCGAATATGACCACCACGGGCCAGACCCTGACAAGGGTTTTGAACCGCTTCTTATAAGGTACACGCGGGGCGGTGCCCGCAGAATCAGGGCGCACACGCACGTAGATTGCCACCGTCAGCATATAGCCAAGCGCGGCAAGAATGCCGGGAATCATCGCCGCCATAAACAGTTTAACGATGTTTTGTTCCGCCAGCATGGCGTAAATCACCAGAATGACCGAAGGCGGGATCAGAATGCCCAATGTGCCCCCCGCCGCCAACACGCCGGTCGACAGCGCGTCCGAATAGCCACGTTTGCGCATTTCGGGCAGGGCCACCTGCCCCATCGTGCTGGCCGTCGCCAGCGATGATCCACACACCGCGCCAAACCCCGCACAACCGCCGACAGCCGCCATGGCAATGCCGCCCTTGCGGTGGCCCAACCAATCCGAGGCCGCCTCGAATAAAGCTGCGGACATCCCCGATTTGGTGGCAAACTGCCCCATCAGCAAAAACAGTGGCACAATCGACAGCGAGTAGCTGGAAAATGTGTCATATCCCAGCGTTTTGAGCAGGCCCAAAGTGGGCGCGGTTTTGCCCAAAAACGCCCACATGCCTAAAAAACCGGCCAGTCCCATTGCAATGGCAATCGGCACCCGCACGAATATCGCCAGCAGCATTAGAACAAAGGTGATGATAGCAATTTCTAGTCCTGTCATGGTTGATACTCCCGACCTTCCAAGGTCCAGTTCAGGCTGCGCCACATGGTAAACACACTAACAATGAAAAACAGAACCGCCCCGACAAAGGCCAGTGAATACGGGATCCAGATCGGCACGCTCAGCTCATAAGTAGTTTCGGCAAAGAACGGCTTGGATCCCATTGATAACGCACTGCGAAGCGCGTCTGAACCATAGGGTATTTTCTCGCCCAGCCCCAGCCAGAACCGCCAGACCAGCACACCGCTGGCCAGCGCAATCAGGCTGTCGCCGACAAAGCCCAGAAAGGTCTGGAACCGTTGCGACAGGCGCATGGTGAAAATATCGACCACCACATGGGCGCGTTTGAACTGGGCAAACGGCATGAAGGCGAAAATAGCAATAGCACTGCCCATTTCGACGATTTCATAGTCGCCTTTGATCGGGCCAAGACCGGCAAACAAAAAGAACCGCCCGATGATCGACGCCACCGTCACCAGTGCAATCAGCGCCAGTATAAAGCCACCGCCATAGGCCAGCGCCCTTGTGATTTTCTCCAGCCACTTGCCCACCCGCAGTTCGGCCGTTTTTGCCAATACCATATCTATCCCCTGCCCTGTCTACCTCTACACCGCTAAAATAGCGGGGCGTTTGTTCAATTCGTCAATCGTCATACCTGTTATCGCTTTATAGCGATCCGCGAATGCCTGACGTTCCATAAGCGGCATCACAGACTCGATATCGTCAAACCCGTTCGGTGCGCGTTCCGCCACAATGTCCAGCACCTTGTCCGGCCCATCGCCACGATTGGCCAGCACCACCGCGTTCACCGCCTCGCGTCGCGCTATATCATAAGCCTTTAGCGCCCCCAGCCCGACCCCGTAATCACGCAATTCCCGCGCCAGAATACGCGCGTCAATAATGCCTTGGGTGGCACCGTTTGACCCAATCGGATACATCGAATGTGCGGCATCCCCCAGCAGTGTTACCGATCCGAACGTCCACTGTGGCAGCGGGTTACGGTCCACCATCGGGAATTCCCATATGCCGTAAGCATCGGCAATCAGTTTGGGGATATCCAGCCAGTCAAATTTCATATCGGCAAAGCGGTCAGCAAAATCCGCGCGTAGGCCGGCGCGGTTCCAGTCTTGGGATAACCAGTCGTAATCCGCAGGCAGGGTCAGGTCCGCGATCCAGTTTATCAGACTGCCACCACCCTCGGTATCACCAATCGGGTAGCAGACGAATTTGCAATCCTTGTCCCCCGCCATCGCCATACTGCGGCCAGTCAGAAACCGTGGCCCTTTGGTAATCCCGCGCCACATCATGGTGCCGCCCCAAACAGCGGGGCCCTCATCGGGGTAAAACCCGGCCCGTAAGCCGGAATTGATCCCGTCAGCCGCGATCAGAACTGTGCCTGTGGCGGTGCTGGTCAGGTCTGTTTTGCGATTATGTAAGGTGATTTCAACCCCATCCGCATGCTCACGCCAATCTGTAACTGCCGCCCCCATGGTCAGCACCTCGGAACCTGCCCGCTCCAACAGCGCCTCAAGCAGCGCCATTTGCAGGCCCCCGCGATGGATCGAATATTGCGGCCAAGCATTGCCTGCCAACATTCCCCGCGCCTCGCGCCAGATTTCCTGACCGTATGCGTTGAAATAACCGACCTCTTCGGTGCGCAAACCCACCTTGTCCAACTCGGCCTCAAGCCCCAGTTCGAACAGCTCGCGGGTGGCCAGCGATTGCAGGTTAATCCCGACACCGAGCGGGCGAATGTCCTCGACCGTCTCATAGATATGAAACGGGATACCCACTTGCTGTAAACTAAGCCCCAATGTCAGACCGGCAATTCCGGCCCCTGCGATCAATACGGTCATGGTCTTTCCTTTAACAAATGACGCGCCCCTCGCTTAGATAGCTTAGTGCCATCAATAGATATGCCGTGCCCCAGATCAACTCGCTTTTGTTGGCAAATTCGCGCGGTTGGTTGAAACAGCCGCCAACCAGCCGTCCTTGAGGCCGCATATAGGGCATCAACCCCTCGATCATCGGGTCCAGATGGCGGGTGAATTCCTGTGCTGCTGCATCATTGTTTTCAACCTTCATCCGCGCCAATTGCTCGATCACAATTGCACTGGCCGATGTATCAACAGGCCCGTCCAGGTCATCAAAATCCCACACCGGCACCCCGTCGCCGCATTTTTCTTGCCAATAGCCGAATGTGGCGCGGGCGGCCTTTAGGTAGCGTTCCTCGCCAAAGCTGCGCCATCCGCGCAAGAATCCGGCGATAGCCCAAGCCTGTCCACGGCTCCAGCAACTGTCATGGTCCACCCCGAGCAAGGTAAAGTGGCGCAGGATTTCGTCGCGATCTTCGGCGTATTCGATAAATTCGATGGTTGATCCATCTTTGCGGACGAAATCGCGGATGGTGATGTCTAGATGACGTTTGGCCCCCTCGGCAAACACCTGGTCACCGGTTTCCGCCAGCGCCCAGAAATCCAGCCGGATATTTGGATGCACATTATCCACTGCAACGATCCGGCGCGAGGCAAGCGTGGTGCTTTTGACCTGCACCTCGTGACCGATTGGCATCGCACCATTATGCGGGATCGCCATGGCGCGCATGGAATAGGCCGCCGCCAGCGCCAGCGTGCGCATCGCGGGATCACCGGTTTGGGCATACATCCGCGCGGCGGAGTAATAAAATCTGTGGCCGCGAAACTGATCATCTTTTTCCAGCTTGGGGCGCAGCATTTCGGTGCGCGTGCGGGCCTCGTCAATCAGATCGGGACTGCCTTCCAGCACCCCTTTGATCCGCAGGCATTCCACCCAGTGCCCACCGCACCAGTCGCCATCTTCAACGGTTTGCCAAATGCCCGTGTCAGGATCGGCATGATAGGGCCACGCATCGCCTATCTGATCGCGGGTCTCGTCGAGACGGTGCAATAAATCAGTAAGTAACCTGTCGTGTTTCATCATCCCGCCCCTGAATTGAAGAAGGCCAGACCTGTATTTGTCTGGCCTTCATTCATTCTCACTATCCGGACCTAGTTGTCCGAATATTTCGCCACAAGCGCCTGTGCGTCGGCAACCATTGCTACTCCGTCCAGACCTTTTTCGGTGACTTCGGCAATCCAGTCCTGTGTCAGCTTATCGCCAATGGTGCGCAATTCGCCCACAACAGCATCGTCCAGCGTTACAATCACATTGCCACGATCACGCACAACCTTTTCACCGGCATCATCGCCCAAGTCCATCGCACGACCGGCCCAGCCGGATGCCTCGACTCCGGAATTGGCGTCAATGATCGCTTTTAGGTCATCAGGCAGCGCGTTATAGCTGTCCTTGTTCATCGCCCAGATGAAATAGGTGTTATATAGTGCGCGGTCCCCACCGATCTGGGTGTGGCTATCGGCCAGTTCATGCACCTTCAGTGGTGGAACGATCTCCCACGGGATTACACCGCCATCAACGATGCCTTTGCTAAGGGCTTCGGGGAATGCCGGAACCGGCATGCCGACGGGGGTCGCACCCACAGCCTCCAGCAGCTTGTTGGCCTGGCGCGATGGCCCGCGCAGTTTAAGGCCGTTAAAATCGGCAATTGTTGTAATAGGATCGCCTTTTTTGTGGATCACACCGGGGCCGTGCACGTGAACCGCCAGCAGTTGGACGTCAGAAAACCGCTCGCCCATGTATTTTTCAGTGAAATCCCACGCTGCCATGCTTGATGCTTCGGCAGACATTGACGTCATGAACGGCAGTTCGAACGCTTCTGCTTCGGGAAAACGGCCAGGCGTGTAGGCCGGAATGGCCCAACCGCCATCAATCACCCCGTCGCGGATCTGGTCATACAGCGCTGGTGGTTTGCCGCCCAGCTGCATGGCTGGATAGATTTCGATCTTGATGCGGCCACCGGATTCGGCCTCAATCTTTTCGGCCCACGGTACCATAAAGGATTTAGGCACCGACCCTTTTGGTGAAATAAAGTGTTGAAAGCGCAACGTCACTTCTTGTGACATCGCTGCCCCGGTGGTCAGCCCAAGGGCCATCGCCCCGATTAACGCGGATTTAAGTGTGAATTTCATCTGTAGTTCTCCCTGTTCACGATTCTTAATCGTTCGATATTGGCGCAGATTTTCCGATTCGTTGCAACTGCAATGATCTAGATCAACTGCGCCTTACAGAGAATATCCAACCGCGCGGTCGGTTTTACCAGCAATATTTTGGGTTTATCACAGATTATCCGTCCCGAAGGTATCGCAAGACCCGACATCAGCACTCTCGTACCCCGTCGCAAACCAGCGCTGTCGTTGCTCGGACGTGCCATGGGTAAAGGTATGCGGCATGGGCCTGCGCCCTGCATTGCGCTGCAAAGTATCATCGCCAATCTGCTTGGCCGCATTCATCGCCTCGGCAACATCGCCCCGTTCCACCGTGCCAAACCGTTCCTTGGCATAACGTGCCCAGATGCCGGAATAACAATCGGCCTGCAATTCTACCCGCACTGAAATACCATTGCTGTCAGCGGTGCTAAGCTGACGACGCAAGGTGTTGGCCTGCCCCAGAATGCCCAACTCGTCCTGCACATGGTGCGCAACCTCGTGCGCAACAACATAGGCAGCTGCAAAATCACCCTTGGCGCCCATTTGGCGGCTCATCGTGGTGAAAAATTCAGTGTCGAGATATACTTTTTTATCCCCGGGACAATAAAACGGCCCCGTCGCGCCATTGGCCCCGCCACAGGCGGATTGGGTCGCACCCTTGAACAGCACCAGTTTGACCGGCTGATAGGCCTCGTCCATTTGAGTGCGGAAAATTTCGGACCAGATTTCTTCGGTATCGGCCAGCACGACAGAAACGAATTCGCCTGCTTGTTTGTCGGCTTGGGTTAAGGTGCCACCACTGGACTGGGTTGCGCCACCCGCGCCAGTGCTGCCCAGCAAACTGTTAACATCCACGCCCATCAATGCGCCGATCACCACGATCACCAGCGCCCCGATGCCGCCAATACCTGCAGTTTTCCTAGCCGTCATCCGACGACGATCCTCGATATTCCGGCTACCCCGACGACCCTGCCACTTCATCACGCACTCCTACAGTTGTTGCATATAGAATAACGCATCCTTACCGCCCTGCAATACCGGATATGCTTGACCTTACGGCCTGCGCATGTTGCAACAGGAAAAAAAGCGAGCAGAAAAAACAATGATCAGGCGACTTTACAACTGGACTCTGGCCCTTGCCAACAGCCCCAACGCGCTGTGGGCGCTGGCGTTTGTGTCCTTTCTGGAAAGTTCGGTATTTCCGATTCCGCCGGATATCATCATGATCCCGATGATCCTGGCGCGACCTTCCCGTGCGTTTCTGATCGCGGGCGTGGCGCTTGCCGCCTCTGTTACGGGGGCATTGCTGGGCTATTATATTGGTGCTGGCCTGTTTGATGTGGTCGGTCAGCCGCTGCTGGATTTCTACGGCAAGGCGGACGCGGCCGAACAGTTCAACCAGCGTTTTCAGGAATGGGGCGCATGGGCGGTGCTAATCGCCGGCGTCACCCCGTTCCCGTTCAAGGTGATCACCATCATGTCGGGCTGGACCGGTTTGAACCTGTGGGTGTTCATCATATCGTCGATCATCGCGCGGGGCTTGCGGTTTTATATCGTCGCCGTCCTGCTGTGGAAATTCGGCGCACCAATTCGTGACTTTATCGAGCGGCGTTTGGGCCTTATGTTCACGCTATTCATGGTCCTGCTACTGGGCGGCTTCTATCTGGTGAAATACATATGACACGCAAACAACTTATCCTGATCGCCGCTTGCGGCTCGCTTTTGTCTCTCTTGGGGGCTTTTGCCTTTCAATATATCGGCAACATGCCGCCCTGCAAATTGTGCCTGTGGCAACGCTGGCCTCATGGTGTGGCGATTGTTGCCGGCATTCTGGCGCTGATGATGCGCGGCAAGCTGTGGCCAATGATCGGGATGCTGGGGGCTGCCACCACATCAGCCATCGGGTTCTACCATACAGGGGTGGAACGCCAATGGTGGCAAGGCCCGACCTC
Organism: Profundibacter sp.; assembly: GCF_056498605.1. Classification (NCBI taxonomy): domain Bacteria; kingdom Pseudomonadati; phylum Pseudomonadota; class Alphaproteobacteria; order Rhodobacterales; family Paracoccaceae; genus Profundibacter; species Profundibacter sp. The sequence goes on along the minus strand of NZ_JBSMEZ010000165.1, from coordinate 5,529 downwards.
TTGCACCTCATCGGGCACCTCCGGCATGTCCAGTGCTGACCTTCTGGAACAGATCATGGCCGCCCCGTTGGTCCGCTGTGACGTCGTGCCGTGGGAAATGTTTACGCTTTCGATGGCGACATGGAATGCGCTTGGCTCGCTGGTGTTTGCGCTGGTCTGGCTGATGGCGATCAAACGTAGCTCATAGGTTTTAGCGAGGAAACGCGTCCCTTTTATTTCGGCAAAATACACGATCAATATGCATAAAAGATCTGCGCCATTCCTTGGTAAGCCATTGAAATAGAGCTGAATACATATCCACTATTCCGGAATAGCGGAACTGTTAATTCACATTACCCGCCCCATATAAAAGGCGAGCTATTCCATCTCGATCCTTGGCGTGTTGGCCCCCTCCCAAGTGAACTGATAGGTCGCCCCTTTGCGCACATTCCCCACCATCGCGGGCCTAAAACAAGAAATGCAACCCCCTGATTTAGCCCGCACAGACGGATACAACACCCCCGCCCCCCCGTCCGCCAACAACTGCTCCCCCAAGGTTTGCGAGGCCACGTAACTGTCAGCATCCAGACAATCCGCAAACGCCGCTACCCCGCGGATATCGTGGAATTCGCCGCCGAAATCCGCCAGATAATCATCATAGGTCACGCTTTCCTGCCACCAGTTTACCTCGGCCAGTTCCACCGACTTGTGAAACGCCACTTCGGCCTGCGAGACCTTAACGGTAAACCCCGCATACCACGCGCCGCGATCCGGCCCGTTGAACCGCGCGCCCAATGGGGCGGCGTGGCAAAAGGCGGCGTTGATCATCCGGTAGAATGGCACGCCCGATACCAGTTCATTTACCCCGATCCCCGACAGCAGGTTGTTTTCCGCCTGCAAGCGGTCATTGTCGGCATGGTCCAGATTGAAAATTTCCGCCAGATGCGCGTCATCATCGGCAATCCGTGCCAAAACGCTATCGCCGCACTCGCTGTACTTTGAGGGCACCAAATGGTGTGTGTCCAGCTGGCGAATGGCGGTTAGCGGCGGCAGGCTCATCGCCCGCCGCGCCGTGCATCCAGCAATCTGCGTACAGTTTGAAACGCGGGCAACCCGCCGCGCAACAGGTAATCAAGAGCGGCATCGCCACCGAATATCCGGTTCTTGTTGGGCAGCGTGATCCATTTGTCGGCCAGTTCTTCACTATAAAGGATGTTCAGCGCCTTGAAGATGCCCACCAGATAGGAAATCCGCCTGATCCGGTCCTCGTCCAGCAGCGCACCTTGCCCCTTTTTCAGCGTATAGAACGCCCCGTTCGATATGCCTCCCAGCAAGATGCGCGCCTTGGTATCGGGAATACGCCATTTTTCCATGATATTGAAAAAGGCCCGCACCGCGCTATCACTCAACCGTTCGCGTTCGGCCCTATCTGACAGGTCGATCAGCGGCGACGCGGTATATTTAGTTTGTGGGGCGACAAGCGATAAGGCCATCCAAGTAACTCCTATGTAGAAGATACATATACTCCATTAATGGAGACTGTCAAGGCTGACCGCCTAACTCCGCGTCGACAACAGCAGATTGGTTTCGCTGCGCATCACCCCGTCAATGCGCCGGATATCAAACAGCACCTTGTCCAGCGCCTCGAGCGTGTCAGTGCCAATTTCAGCAATCAGATCCCATTTGCCGTTGGTCGAATGCACCACCTGAACCGCAGAAATCCCGTGCAGGCGGTGCATGATTTTTTCCGCGCCGCGCCCCTCGATCCCCAGCATCATCAACCCGCGCACAGGGGCCTGTGCGATGTCGCTTTTCAGACGCACCGTGAACCCAAGAATCTCACCGCGTTTGGTCAGGCGTTCAATCCGGCTGCGCACGGTGGTGCGCGACAGGCCCAGTTCAACAGCAAGACTGGAAAGCGGCGCACGGGAATCGCGGCGCAAGACGGCGATCAGGGTTTTGTCAATTTCATCCATAACGGAACTTTTCGCCTTCGGTTTGCTTATTATGCAACCGATATAGCCTATTTGACTGCTACACACCAACCCGATTTGCGTAAATTATTGAAATTGGAACAAGCGAGCAGGTTAGATATGGAAGATAAAGACACCCTTTTGATCGGGGCGCCCGTGGACAGCGGCAAGCGTCGGCGCGGCTGCCTTATGGGGCCGGATGCCTTGCGCACCGCTGGTCTGGCCGAGGCAATAACGGGGCTGGGGCACACGGTACGCGACCTTGGCAATCTGGCCCCCGCCAAGACCACCATCAAGGACGACCCCAACAGCAACACTTTTGAATTGGCCAAAACCGTGGGCTGGACCAAAACCCTGATGGCGGCCGCCAAGGACGCGATGGCGCAGGGCTTTCCGATCTTTCTGGGCGGCGATCATGCGCTGTCGCTTGGCTCTGTCGCGGGTGTTGCTGCCTATGCCGCTAAGGTGAAACGCCCGCAATACGTGCTGTGGCTGGACGCGCACAGCGATTTTCACACGCCCGAAACCACAGCATCGGGCAACCTGCACGGCACGCCCTTGGGCTATGTCAGCGGGCTGGACGGTTTTGACGCCTTTCCGCCCCTGCCCGCCACAGTGCCGATGAACAACATCTGCCTGATCGGCATCCGCTCGGTTGATACAGCAGAACACGCCGCATTGCTCGACAATAACATCCGCGTGGTGGAAATGCGCGCGATCGATGAGGGCGGCATCAAACGCCCGCTCGAGGCGTTTTTAGACGATGTCGCCCGCGCCAACGGCCTGCTGCATGTATCGCTCGACGTTGATTTCCTCGACCCCTCGATTGCCCCTGCCGTCGGCACCACCGTGCCCGGAGGAGCGACCTTCCGCGAGGCGCATCTGGTGATGGAAATGCTGCATGACAGCGGCCTTGTCACCTCGCTCGATCTGGTCGAGCTGAACCCGTTTCTGGATGACCGCGGGCGCACCGCTACCCTGATGGTCGACCTGACCGCATCGCTAATGGGCCGCCGCGTATTTGACCGCCCCACACGGAGTTACTGATATGACCATTCCCGCCCCATCCGATCTGGCCTATGTGCCGTTTGTATCCGTCGACAACATGATGAAGATTGTGCATCATATTGGTATTGAACGGGTTTTGTCAGATCTGGCCGATTATATAGAGGAAGATTTCCGCCGTTGGGAGTTGTTCGACAAGGTCCCGCGTGTGGCGTCCCATTCGACTGAGGGTGTGATCGAATTGATGCCGACCTCGGATGGCGAGGTTTACGGCTTCAAATACGTCAATGGCCACCCTGCCAACATGAAGAAAGGCCTGCAAACCGTTACAGCTTTTGGTCTTTTAGCCGATGTGGCCAGCGGATACCCCGTGCTGCTCTCAGAAATGACCATCCTGACCGCCCTGCGCACCGCCGCGACGTCAGCAATGGTGGCGCGTCACCTCGCCCCCAAAGGCGCAACTACACTGGCGATGATTGGCAATGGTGCCCAAAGCGAATTTCAGGCGCTGGCAATGAAAACCATCTGCGGCATCACGGATGTGCGCTTATACGATATCGACCCTGCTGCAACGGCCAAGTGCATGAAAAACCTTGAAGGCATGGGGATGAACCTGACCGCCTGCAAAACCCCCGAACAGGCGATTGAAGGCGCGCAAATCATCACCACCTGCACCGCCGATAAACAATACGCCACCATCCTGACCGACAACATGGTTGGCGCGGGTGTACATATCAACGCCATCGGCGGCGACTGCCCCGGCAAGACCGAACTGCACCGCAATATCCTGCTGCGCAGTGACATCTTCGTTGAATATCCGGAACAAACCCGCATTGAGGGCGAGATACAACAATTAGAGCCGGATCATCCGGTGACCGAGATGTGGCAGGTGATCAACGGCACCGCTACGGGGCGCACCTCTGCGGCCCAAATCACCCTGTTTGACGGGGTTGGCTTTGCCACCGAGGATTTCAGTGCCCTGCGCTATGTGCATGACCAGCTGGAGGATGGGAATTTCTATCAGGACCTGGACATGGTCGCCGACCCAGATGATCCGCGCGATCTGTTCGGGATGGTGCAGCGGGCCAAGGAGTGACGAAAAGGGTAAAATTCACGCCCACTGCAATGGCGTTGGTAGGGCTCCGGCAGCATAATCCACTCTTAGGGTTCGACGAGGTGATTGCGACAAAGATGGTCGTGAACGATGCAGTAAGAGCATTTTCAAGACCAACACATCACCACGAGCCGCGCAGCAAACCCCGGTGCGGTAGCCGCCTACCGTATCTTTGATCTCACTTGCGGATAACACACCCGCCTTATGGCTCCTCAATGCGATCTCCATCGCACCGTTCGTATCATCCTGATCATCCAGATGAAGCCTCACAAAAAGCACCTCTTCAAGAACGCTAACGGGTGGCTCTCAGTGCCATCCCCTGCCTTGCACGACCAGTTCCCATATCCAGAAACTTCGTGCTTTTCACCAACAGCAATCACGCGATCCTGATGCCATGGCACACTCCAGTTCCCAGACGCCGTTTTGTTGAATGCCACGACCCGCACGGGACGCGCCGCAAAAGATATGTCGCTCAATGCCTCGTTCAGTTTTTCAATCCATTCAGCACTACACCAACCCCGCCGCCCGCTGCAATCCTAAGGCCGACATTGTCACCCATTTCGCAGGTTTCAATCAGATTGCTCACTTCGCCATCGGACAGTATTTGGTGAAACCACATTCGACCCTCAGTTTCAAACTCGTTCATCATCCCAAAAGATCCGTTTTTTGAAGGCTGTGCAAGCTATCTCAAGCATCATTTCCCAACCTCAACCATTGCACACAACATGCGCCATCCTGTATAGTGGCTACAACACTATATAGCGCACAGCGAACAGGCGGAAATTTACGTGAACGACACTCCGGAAACACCCGACAACGAAGAAGAAAATCCGAATCCATCATATGTGTATGACGGTCCTTCGATCTCGATCACAGGCGAGATGAAAACATCCTATCTCGACTATGCCATGAGCGTGATCGTTTCGCGAGCGATTCCCGACCTTCGTGACGGGCTGAAACCGGTGCACCGGCGCATCCTTTATGCCATGTTCGAGGGCGGCAATACCCACGATAAATCCTACCGCAAATCGGCCCGTGCCGTTGGCGATGTGATGGGTAAATACCACCCGCACGGCGACAGCGCGATCTATGACGCGCTGGTGCGCATGGCCCAGGATTTCTCGATGTCGCTGCCGCTTCTGGACGGTCAGGGCAACTTTGGCTCGATGGATGGCGATAACGCCGCCGCCATGCGCTATACCGAGGTCCGGCTGGACAAACCAGCCGCCTTTCTGACCGCTGATCTGGACAAGGACACCGTCGATTTTCAGGACAACTATGACGGCAAGGACAAAGAGCCGTCCGTTCTGCCCGCCCGTTACCCCAATATGCTGGTCAACGGGGCTGGCGGCATTGCGGTCGGCATGGCCACCAACATCCCGCCGCACAATCTGGGCGAGGTGATCGAGGCCACGCTGGCACTGATCGAAAATCCCGATCTGACCAGCGAAGATCTGA
>NZ_JBSMEZ010000164.1:0-7307 GCF_056498605.1 Profundibacter sp. | reverse complement strand
AGCGGGCTGGGGCAAGCGCCGCACAAGCCCGTATAATTGTCATATGCGATTCATATGGAATTCATATGCAATTCATATACCCTAAATCCGCCCTTTTTCCCTGCGAGCCGCTCGCAATACCCACCGCACGCCCCATATACCTTTGATGAACAGACGCCAATTCACCACCCGCCTCGCCGCACTTTTCGCCGCCCCAGCCCTGCCCGCAAGCGCACTCGCCACGGCCGCTACGGCCCCCGTTATAGTGTCCACAGGCGCCGCATCATGGGCCAGTTACCTGATGGCGATGCACAACACCTGCACCCCGACCATGCTGAAATCCGTGCTTGGCATTAGCGCTGAATCAGCTGCGGCCGTTCATGCCCAAATGATGACCCAAGGCGTGATCAAGGATGGAAACCGCGCGCTGCGTGATATAAAACAGCGCCTGAAATCCCACCTTGAGGACAGCACCTTGCCCACCACTCGCCCAGCCACCATTGACGATCTAGATGCTCTGACCGACATCTGGCATGACGGCTGGTTTGAGGCCCACGCGGAACATGTTCCGCGTGAACTCATAGGCTTACGCGACCACGCCAGCCTGCGTATCCGCATGGAAAACATGCTGCCCGATACCGATGTGGTTGGCCCTATCGGCGCACCCCTCGGGTTTTGCACCGTGATGGAGAACGAGATTTACCAGTTCTACGTCGCCCCTGCCGCCCGTGGCACCGGCACCGCAAACCTGCTGCTGCAAGCCGGTGAAAAACGCCTCGCGGCCAGCGGTATCACGCACGCACAGCTCTACGTCCTGCCCGAAAACCAGCGTGCGCAGGCTTTTTATCGACGAGGCGGCTGGGACGGAGATGTTATAAAGCACGTCCCGCTGCAAACCCTGAACGAGCCCTATATGCTGCCCTGCCTGATCCTGACAAAACAACTTGAATAAGAAATATATTGTCGATTAATCAACCGTTAACCATCTTGGCCCCATAGTGATCCTGCAAATAGACGGAGCCATGATGACCGAGGATTTATTCTCTTCTCACCCCACCCTCACCCCACCCGAGACGAATGAAGACCGGGTGTTGTGGCTTCGTCTATTGCGATCACGCCGGGTCGGGATTTCGACGTTTTTCCGCCTGATGGGAGAACATGGTAATGCCCGTGCGGCCCTTACGGCCCTACCCGAAATCGCCCACGCCGCAGGTGTTCAGGACTACACCATTTGCCCTGAAGGGGTAGTGATAGCCGAAATAAAGGCGGCGCAGGCGGCAGGTGCGCGAATGATCTGCTATAATGATGACAATTACCCATCTGCCCTTGCCGACATCCCCGATCCCCCGCCAATCCTTTGGGCCATCGGCGACATCACCCTGATGTCGCGACCGATGGTGGCTATGGTTGGCGCGCGCAACGCGTCATCCTTGGGCACCCGCATGGCCCGCAAACTGGCCGAAGGTCTGAACGAGGCAGGGTTTGTCGTGGTTTCGGGACTGGCCCGCGGTATTGACACGGCAGCCCATCTTGCGGCCCTCAAAGGCGGCACCATCGCGGTTCAGGCAGGTGGCGTTGATGTCATCTATCCAAAAGAGAATGCAGAACTAACGGATAGCATTGGAAAATTCGGCCTACGCCTGTCAGAAATCTCTATGGGCACCCAACCCCAAGCCCGCCATTTTCCGCGCCGTAACCGCATCATTTCAGGCCTTGCCAAAGCTGTGATTGTGGTCGAGGCCGCCGCCCGTTCCGGCAGTCTGATCACCGCCAAAGACGCATTAGATCAGGGCCGCGATGTGCTGGCCGTGCCAGGTCATCCGTTTGACGCCCGCGCCTTTGGCTGCAACGCATTATTGCGCGACGGGGCCACATTGGTCAGGTCCGCCGCCGATGTAATCGAGGCCATTTCGGCCGCGCATCCCGTCCCGCAAACCGAACCCGCAATGCCAGAACGCCCCACCCGCACATTGCGCGATACCGCGAACCTGCACAGCGAAATTCTGGCCCGCCTTGGCCCCAGCCCCGTGGCCGAAGACCAGCTGATCCGCGATCTGGATCTGACCAGCCAGCAGGTCACCCCCGAACTGCTTAATCTGGAACTGGATGGTAAAATCATCCGCGCCGCTGGTGGGCTTTTATCCCTCGCCCATTAAACACGGTTTCTATACCCCATTGACATTCCACCCGATCACCTCTCTTTTGCGCCGCCATTAGATCTGTTTGCGAGTCGAGAGGAATTTCATGCCCGTTGTCGTCGTCGAATCCCCAGCCAAAGCCAAAACTATCAATAAATATCTAGGGGATAACTATACGGTTCTGGCCAGTTACGGCCACGTTCGTGACCTGCCACCAAAGAACGGTTCGGTCGATACCGATAATGATTTCGAGATGAAATGGGAGATCGGATATGATTCCCGCAAGCACATCAAAGCCATTGTTGACGCCCTGAAAGACGACAACGAACTGATCCTCGCAACCGACCCTGACCGCGAGGGTGAAGCGATAAGCTGGCATCTGGAAGAGGCGCTGCGCAAACGCAAAGCGATCAAAAAAGATACCCCTGTTTCCCGCGTGGTGTTCAACGCCATCACCAAATCCGCCGTCACCGAGGCGATGAAAAACCCGCGCCAAGTCGACATGCCATTGGTCGAGGCCTATCTGGCGCGGCGTGCGCTGGATTATCTGGTGGGGTTCAACCTGTCGCCGGTGTTGTGGCGTAAACTCCCCGGTGCAAAATCGGCGGGGCGCGTGCAATCGGTATGCCTGCGCCTGATTGTCGAGCGCGAGATGTAGATCGAGGCCTTCAACGCCCGTGAATACTGGAGCGTGAAAGCCCAACTGGCCACCCCGCGCGGCCAGAGTTTTGACGCCCGCCTGACCCACCTTGCGGGCAACAAGCTTGATAAATTCGATCTGGAAAATTCCACCGCAGCTGAATTGGCTGTCCAAGCCGTCAACAGCCGCGATTTGACGGTGCAAAAGGTCGAGGCCAAACCCGCCAACCGCAACCCGTCCGCCCCGTTCATGACCTCGACCCTGCAACAGGAAGCGTCGCGCAAATTCAGCTTTGGCGCCCGCCAGACCATGAGCACCGCACAGCGGCTGTATGAGGCCGGATACATCACCTATATGCGGACCGATGGCATTGATATGGCCCCCGAAGCTATCACTGCAGCGCGGGCCGAGATTGAGACCCGTTACGGTAAGGATTATGTGCCGGCGAGCCCACGGGTCTATAAAAACAAGGCCAAGAACGCACAAGAGGCGCACGAATGTATCCGCCCCACCGACATGTCAGTGGACGCGGGCCAACTGTCACGGCTCGAGGCGGATCAGCGCAAACTCTATGATCTGATCTGGAAGCGCACGCTGGCAAGCCAGATGGAGCAGGCCAGAATGGAGCGCACGACCGTTGATGTCGGCTCTGCTGATGGCCAGATTGTGATGCGGGCCACAGGTCAGGTGGTGCTGTTTGACGGCTTTATGAAGGTCTATGAAGAGGGCCGCGATGACAGCGGCGTCGATGATGATGACAAGCGTTTGCCGCAAGTGGCCGAGGGCGACAGCGTTGGCAAAAACAGTGTCACGCCAGAGCAGCATTTCACCCAGCCCCCCCCCCGCTTTACCGAGGCAACACTGGTAAAACGCATGGAAGAACTGGGCATTGGCCGCCCGTCCACATATGCGTCGGTAATTAGCACAATTCAGGACCGCGAGTATGTTCGTAAAGACAAGAACCGCCTGTTCCCCGAGGACAAGGGGCGGATGGTCACCATCTTCCTGCTGAACTTTTTCCGCAAATATGTCGGGTATGAATTCACCGCCAATCTGGAAGAAGAACTGGACGATGTGTCCGCAGGCGAGCGCAACTATAAAAACGTGCTGGATCGGTTCTGGAAGGATTTCTCCGCGGCCATCTCGGAAACCAGCGAGTTGCGGATTTCCGAAGTTCTGGATGTGCTGGACGACGTGCTTGCACCGTCACTCTATCCACCGCGCGAAGACGGGTCAGACCCACGGGTTTGCCCGCTGTGTGGGACCGGAAAACTGCATTTGAAAACCTCGAAGTCCGGTGGTTTTGTCGGCTGCGGCAACTACCCCGAATGCCGCTATACCCGCCCGATCGGCGGCGAAAATGACGCCAATGCTGATCGTGTTCTGGGGACAGACGAGGGCGATGAAATCAGCCTGCGTTCAGGGCGGTTTGGCCCCTACGTGCAACGTGGTGAGCCAACCGAGGAAGTGAAAAAACCACCGCGCGCCAGCCTGCCCAAAGGCTGGCAGCAAGAGGATATGACGCTGGAAAAAGCGCTGACGTTGCTGAGCCTGCCGCGCTTTATTGGTGACCACCCAGATGGCGGCCCCGTGCATTCCAACATCGGGCGCTATGGCCCCTATGTGATGCACACCACCGTTGACGATGACGGCAAAGAGCAGAAACTATACGCCAATATTCCGGATGTTGAAGAGGTGTTCACCATCGGCATGAACCGCGCGGTCGAGGTGATCGCCGAGAAGAAGGCCAAGGGTGGACGTGGTCGCACTGCCGCCAAGGCATTGAAGGAATTGGGAGAACACCCAACCGAGGGCGGCCCCGTCAATGTAATGGACGGGCGTTACGGACCATATGTGAAATGGGCCAAGGTCAACGCGACCCTTCCAAAGGATGTGGAACCTGCCGACGTCACGATGGACATCGCGGTAGAATTGCTCACAGCGAAAGCGGCTAAAAAGGGTGGGCGCCGCAAGGCCGCTCCCAAGAAGAAGCCTGCGGCCAAGAAGAAACCGGCCGCAAAAAAGAAACCCGCCGCCAAGAAAGCTTGAAGGCGTTGATTGACTCTTGAAGCGGCCCCCGTCACACATCGTTGCAAGTGACATAACTTCGGGGGCTCCACATGAACAAAGTATACCCATCCGCGGCTGAAGCACTGGATGGCCTGTTGCAAGACGGTATGTTTATCGCAGCGGGCGGTTTCGGGCTGTGCGGCATTCCCGAACTGCTGCTGAACGCCATTAGGGACGCGGGCACCAAGGATCTGACATTCGCTTCCAACAACGCGGGCGTTGACGATTTCGGCATCGGCATTTTGCTGCAAACCAAACAGGTCAAAAAGATGATTTCATCTTACGTGGGTGAAAACGCCGAATTCATGCGCCAATATTTGTCGGGCGAATTGGAGCTGGAGTTCAACCCCCAAGGCACGCTGGCCGAACGGATGCGGGCCGGTGGCGCTGGCATCCCCGGATTTTACACCAAAACCGGTGTTGGCACGGTAATTGCCGAGGGCAAGGATCACAAGGATTTCGACGGCGAAACCTACATCATGGAGCGTGGTATTGTCGCCGATCTGGCCATTGTCAAGGCATGGAAAGCCGACGCAACCGGAAACCTGATATTCCGCAAAACCGCCCGTAATTTTAACCCGCCCGCCGCGATGTGCGGCAAAATCTGTGTGGTCGAGGTGGAAGAGATCGTGCCGGTTGGCGCGCTTGACCCCGACGCGATCCACCTGCCAGGGATTTATGTGCACCGGATCATTCAGGGCGACCATGAAAAACGCATTGAACAACGCACAATTAGTGCCGCTTAGGAGGTGGGATGACGAAAAAACAAGAGTTATCTGAAGCTCTCAAGCAGCGCAAAGCAGACATTCCAAAACAATTCCTGGAATGGATAATCGTGGCCCGCGAGCTTGTTGATAATAATTTCCCCAACGAGACCGCCTCGGCCCATAATGCGCTGGTTCTTGAAACCGCAAAATCAATGATGATGATGCACCAGCTTAGCGAAATTGAAGTGTCGATAGACGACATCCGCTATGCCCTAGAAAACCCAACAGGGAGTTAAGAATATGCCATGGGATCGCAACCAAATGGCCGAGCGTGCCGCAGAGGAACTGCAAGATGGCTGGTATGTGAACCTTGGCATCGGCATCCCGACGCTGGTGTCCAACTACATCCCCGACGGGGTTAACGTGACGCTGCAATCGGAAAACGGCATGTTGGGGATGGGGCCATTCCCGACCGAGGAAAATATCGACGCCGATCTGATTAACGCGGGCAAACAGACCATCACCGAGCTACCGCAAACCGCCTATTTCGACAGTGCTGCGTCTTTTGCGATGATCCGCGGTGGCAAAATCGCCATGGCGATCCTTGGTGCGATGGAGGTTGCCCAAAATGGCGATCTGGCCAACTGGATGATCCCCGGAAAATTGGTCAAGGGCATGGGTGGTGCTATGGATCTGGTGGCAGGTGTTGGCCGCGTGGTGGTGGTGATGGACCACACCAACAAGCACGGCGATAGCAAAATCCTGAAGGAATGCACCCTGCCGCTAACCGGCAAGGGCGTGGTCGACCGGATCATCACCAATCTGGGCGTGCTGGATGTGACCGACAAGGGATTAAAAGTGGTCGAACTGGCCCCGGATGTGACACGTGAACAGATAGAAGCCGCAACCGAGGCGACGCTGGTTTAACATAACATACAAAAAAGGGCCCCGATACGGAGCCCTTTCCTGATGTTGCGAGTGGTGGCAGGTTTTACTTGTCTGGGCCATCCTCGGCTGCACGCAGTTCGGCAAATATTGCTGTTGCGACTGCGTTGTGACCACCTTTTGACGACATGCTGATTGATTGCCCAGCCAGAACAGGCAGGCCACGGGTGCCAGTGTCTTCGGCATCCAGTTCAGCAAAAATCTGTGCGGCACGGGCGCTGTGGCCATTGTTTTCGGCGAAATATACGCGGCCGTCAGAGCCCGTTTCGGATGCAGCGAAATGTATTCTGGCATTTTGTGCATTTGTGTAAGAGTCAGCGCCTGCAAAAACAGGTGCAGCAAAGGAAAGGGCCAGAGCAGTTGTAAGGATGATGCGTTTCATTTTAGTTCTCCAATTTCGGTTCAGTTTGTTTTTCTGTGGAGGCGTTAGTGCCTTCCGATGAGTTGAATTTAGGCATTGGCCCCGCTCACCGCAACGCACAGAACTGTGAGGTAACGCCACCGTGTGTGCGTGTATGCACATCCATTCGTGTGGGTGAACAAAATCAGCTGTTTCTCAAGGCAAAATTATGGCCAAGGCGACTATGTTTCAATTTTTCAGGCCAGATCGGGCCGGTTTGTAATATTTCGCGCTTAGGTTTCACAGCCGCACCAGAGGTTTGGTGATAATTCAGTCGGATTATTACAGAATAACAGGGTGATTTAGCCCGTTTTCGATGAAACTTGCCCCCAATAGGGTGCTAAAATCAGAGCGGAAGGGAAGAGGAATGCGGAAAGCATCTTTATTGTTTCAAAATTAGCAACAGCTTCATATTATCGCCCCAATTA